>NZ_JAEQDD010000118.1:0-14957 GCF_020737885.1 Microcoleus sp. PH2017_34_RAT_O_A
GTCAGTTTCATGATAGATTTTAGAGACATAAGATACGCTGCACACTGAAATTATCTTTGGGTCATTATAGGATCAATCATTCTGTGGTGCTCCCTTAGTCGGATGGAAGTCGGAAGAAGGAAGAACGGTCAACAGGGAAAAAAGAGGCGAATCATGACAAAGGTGTTCATTCAGTTGACAGTTGACCTGGGACAGTTGACCTGGGACAGTTGACCTGGGACAGTTGACCTGGGACAGTTGAGGGCAGCCTTTACCTGGAAGGAAGAGGATTGGAGTAATGAATAGTCTGATCTTAATTTATCGCTAAAACGGAGAGGCTTTTAACCAATTATTTCTGGTAATTATTTAAAGAGTTAACAAATTTTTATTTCATTTTTTAAGAATCTGTGCCGAATGGGAATTGTATATTTCAATCAATGGCGCAAAAGTATCAAATTCTTTCGCGTTCTTGGTTTCTTCCCAGGACTTACCTACAGGCGATCGATCTAGGTAGCTGCTGAGTATAGCTTGGCGATATGTTGTGTAGAAATTAGGTATAGCCTTTCTCAAAAAGATGAGGTATGACTGACAGCTTATATGACCACTAAATCAAGAGGGCCCAAGCCCAACAACGTACCTCACTTTTTTGGGAAAGGCTATAGAAAAAAACCGAAAATCAGATATAGTGCGAAACCATTTTTCTTGTGATATGTTTTGAGAGAAGGGCAAGTTTACGAACCAACAGATCAGTCCTTACCCGTAGAAAAGTATTAGGGCGGGCTTTGGCTCTAATTTATGCAGGAGATTTCTCTATTATGTTGCAAGAAAAACGTCTCAAGCCGTGGACTGTAGTTCGATCGCTTCCGAATGTGGAAAAGGTGGTTGTGGGTCAGTTTCGTAGTTGGTCTGATGCAGACGGTCACTTGCAAATTCTGAAGCGGATGGTTCCGGCCGACCGGTTAACTGTTGTGTTCGATCCGGTAGTTCCAGCGTAATGTCGCTGCTAAATTGATCGGCGTGCTGCGATCGCCCGAACTGTGCGATCGCCTCTTTTTTTACATGAGAATTTACAGAAAATATTACATAAAAATTGCGATCGCACGGGCAGGCGATCGCAACTAAAATCATTGTCGTTAACTGCGACGAATTTCAGTAACTTGGTCGGCAACATCCAAAATTGCTGGCGGCATCGAGGGCCCAGTCAAAATAATATCCAAATCGTGCGGCTTGTTGTCAATCAATGCGAGCACTTCTGTCTCCCGAATCAAACCTAAATTGACCGCCAAACTCAACTCGTCGAGAATAACTAAGGCGTAACTGCCGGAGAGCACTGTATTTTGAACGTACTCCCACAATTGTGCGATCGATCGCGTTTCGATCTCATCTAAATCGGCATTCTCAATGCAGCGGGGCAAATCGCACCGCACCCAATCTAAATTTTGCCCGAGTCGCACGGGATGTTGATGCCCTTGATTGATTCCCCCTTTGAGGAACTGCACTGCCAACACCGGAGATCCCTGTCCTGCAATTCTCAGGGCTTGAGCCATAACATTTGTAAAAAAGCAGCGGTGCGGGCCTGTAAAAACTTGCACCAGCCCTTTAACTGTGTAGGGCAAGCTGTGGGTCAAATTGAGTTTAGGGGTTTGTAACTGAGCAACCATAGGGCAATATTTAATTAGTAACTAAGTCTTGACTGCTGCTCCGAGCTGCACGTGGCTGGAGCCTGCTTAACAATATATAGTGTACTTGGCCGATCGCAGATCCGATCGAACGCTAGATATACAAATTGTCAAAAGCTAGCGGCAGTAGCATTCGGAGCCGTCAATTAGATTTTGAACTCAAGCAAGCACTTGTGCAGAAGCCTGCTTTTTTAGCGAAATATAGCAGGGAAGCCGACAGTTATGAAGTTATAGATCCAAAAACCCGGGCGATGAGAGTCTTGGTGGCTCCAGGATTGTCAATAAAAGGTACAGATCGCATAGAATTTGAATGTCGTGGCACTAGGAGCAGGCACTGTGAGATTGGTGATTCTGGGAGGGCCAGGAGCGGGAAAGGGAACTCAAGCACAACTATTGTGCGACAATTTGAGCATTCCTTTGCTGGCAGTAGGGGACATTCTGCGTGCGGAAATCGCAGGTGAGACAGACTTGGGCAAGTTGGCCGTGTCTTATGTGGAAAAAGGCGAGTTAGTTCCCGATGAAATTTTGATTCGATTTATCGGCCGCCGGCTGCTGCTGTGGGATGTTTTTAATGGCTGGGTGTTGGAGGGATATCCGCGAACGGCTTTTCAAGCTGAGGAATTGGATTTTTTGTTAGACGATTTGGCGCAGGAGCTAGATTGGGCGGTTTGGTTGAAGGTTCCGACTGAGGTGTTGCTGAGTCGATCGATCGAACGCGATCGATCGGACGATGAACCGGAAATTTTGCAGCGCCGGCTCGATTTGTACGAGGAACGCACTATGCCGATTTTAGAGTATTACGAACATCGGAACAAGCTGTTAACTATCAATGGCGACCAATCCCCAGAACAAGTCCAGCAAGATATTCTTAAAGTTGTTAATAGTCATTAGTCATTAGTCAGCAGTCATTAGTCATTAGCCGTTATTTGTTGATTATTACTCACATCTTGCAGCATTCTCAAGAACAGGCAAGATGCTTGTTCCACAAAAATTAAATTTTCTTGTGGGATGGGCATCCTGCCCGTCCGTGAAAGGCTAGTTGAAAATGGTGCAAGATATCAGTTATTACCAATAACAAATAACGAATAACGAATAACAAATAACAAATAACAAATAACTTATGTCCATAAAACGTGCCGACGGTAGACAACCAAATCAACTTCGTCCGATTAGTTTCGATCGCGAATTCAACAAATTTGCTAGCGGTTCGGTGCTCGCGAAAAGCGGCGATACTCAGGTACTGTGCAGCGTTACGATTAAGCCGGGAGTGCCTAGGTTTCTGGAGAATACCGGAAAAGGTTGGCTGACTGCGGAGTACCGAATGTTACCAGGCTCTACACCGCAGCGACAAGAGCGGGAGTTTATGAAGTTATCGGGGCGCACTCAAGAGATTCAGCGGTTGATTGGCCGGAGTTTGCGATCGTGCTTGGATATGGAACTTTTGGGGGAACGGACGATTATTGTAGATGCTGATGTGTTGCAGGCGGACGCGGGGACTCGCACGACTTCTATCAATGGCGCGTTTGTGGCTGTGGCTGATGCTTTGAATAAGTTGGTGCGAAAAGGTGATTTGGTGCGATCGCCCTTAATTCGCCAAGTGGCGGCCGTGTCTGTGGGACTTTTGGAAGGTGAGCTGTTTTTAGATTTGAATTATGTTGAAGATGTGGCGGCGGAAATTGATTGTAATGTGGTGATGAATGGAGATTTGAATATCATTGAAGTGCAGGGAACTGCGGAAGAGGGAAGTTTTAGTCGAAGTCAGTTAAATCAAATTTTGGATTTGGCGGAAATTGGGATTCAGGAGTTGTTGGAGGCTCAGCGGCAAGCTTTGGGTGAGTAGTCAAATCTAATTCAATTTTTGTCAGGTATAATATTTGATTAACATTACCTATAATGATATGATCATAATTCAAGATTTCAGCCAAGAATTTGCATAAAATCTGGATAGACAATTTTTTTGTATTTTTAACTGAACAAAATTCATGACCTCTGAAAAGATCCCCCCTGAACAATATCTTTTGGAAATGGCTGTACAAAATCTTGAGTATTGTCGCCACTATGAAAATCAACGCATGGGTGTAGCTAGTTCTGCAATTCCATTAGTCGCGATTCTGCTTGCTGTTATAGCTATTGATCAAGCAGTTACTCGGTTAGATTTAATTCCATCTCTGTTCATAGTAATCATCGGTCTTCATGGCATTTTAATGTCTCTAAGATATGAGGAACGTTTTGATTTTCATTATAGTCGTTTCCGTATACTACGAGACGAACTAGATCAAAAGCTGAATGTATCTATTCAGTCTCTAAATCAAATTGCAGATAGAGCGCATTTTGCTGATTTTCCACGAGTGAGCAAACTAAAATTACGTTATCTTTGGTCAGGTCTACATGCGACAGTCGTTGTTATTGGTGTAACACTTTTCATTGTCAGTATCATGGCAGGTAAGTAGTTCACCGTTACAGGAATCGCACCAGGAATCTATCGGCGGGGATGAAATAAATCGGCGGTTTCAACCGCCTCTATCTACACGAAGTCCGCCTGCGCGGACTAAGAGATTATCCGAGGTCAAATAGCAAGATTTCAGCACCGACTTGGGTACTAACTTCGAGCTCTTCTTCCGCACTAATTTGAACGCCATCGCCTTCTCTCAATTCTTTACCATTGAGTTCGGCAATTCCCCCGGCAATTTGCAGCCAAGCATAACGATGCGGTGGCAAATGATAGCGAACGACATCACCAGATTCTAAAATCGCAGCATATAGTTCAACATCCTGGTGAATCGTAACAGCACCATCTTTTCCATTCTTAGAAGCAATGCAGTGGAACTCACCGTGCTTTTCTTTTAAAGGAAATGCTCGCTGTTCGTATCTGGGCTTTAGTCCGTTTTGGTCTGGCAAAACCCATATTTGCAGGAAATGCAGCGGGTCAGTTTTGGAGTGGTTGAATTCACTGTGGGTGATACCAGTTCCAGCACTCATAATCTGCACTTCTCCGGGATAGATGACAGTGCCATTGCCCATGCTATCTCGATGCTCGATCGCGCCTTGCAACACATAGGTGATGATTTCCATGTTATTGTGACCGTGAGTACCGAAGCCCGCACCCGCAGTCACGCGATCGTCATTAATGACTCGCAGCGTGCGAAATCCCATGCGATTTGGGTCGTAAAAGTTGCCGAAAGAAAAGCTATGATAGCTATTGAGCCAAGCAATATTGCTATGACCGCGATCGTGGCGATCGTGAATGAGATGAGTTGCAGTTTCTTGATTCATCATACAATTATCCAAGTGCTAAGTTGTTCAGGATTAAATAACATTTTGGGCGGGCAGGATGCCCACCCCACAAAAGTTTGAGAAAAATCGACTGTCGAAATTACAGCAGATTCTAGGTTGGTTAAGTACACCGTGCGATCGATCGCGGTAGGGAAACGGCATTGCCCATAGGTGTCAACTTAAGGTAAAACCTATAGTCCGCCAGGGGTTGAAAACCCCTGCCTCAAAGCGAAAGTCGTCTGAACACGACTGAAGAAATCATGAGTCCTCTTTGAGAGGACTTTCGCTATTAGACAGGGAATTGATTCCCTGGCGGACTCGCGGGCTCACAGACGGACTTGGCGGGCTTTCAGGCTTAAGTTCACACTAATGGGCACAGCCTAAGTCCCTACACTTTATCAACTTAAAAGGCAAAGCAATCGCAGCCGCTTCCCCACAAACTCGATAGGGCGGCTGAGACATTTAGAGATGACAGCAAATTGCCACAATTGGGTTTGTGAATGGGCATTGCTGCGTGATTGCAGGCAATGGAACAAATATGAATAGGCGCATTAGCCGCAACTGGAATCTGCGAGTAATAACCGCCATAATGGGCGACGGGCGACCATTCTGGTAAGACTGGTAATGCGGGTGGATCTAATTTTTTGAAAGTGTCTGTGGCGTAGACAATCTTGCCGCCTACGATCGTCAAAACCGACTCTAAATGCTTGATTTGTACTTCAGGAATTGAAAAGAAATCATCAGACAAGACGGCTAAATCGGCTAATTGTCCCGGAACGATCGCACCTTTCTTGCCTTCTTCCGACGAAAACCAACTGCTACCCACAGTATACAGCCGCAGTGCTTCCATCCGACTCATCCGGTTAGCTTCAGGATACAGCGACGTGCCGCCGACTGTCTTGCCACTGACTAACCAGTAAAGCGAAACAAAAGGATTATATGATGCTACGCGAGTCGCATCAGTGCCGGCCCCAACTGGGATTTCCATTTCTAGCATACGGGCGATGGGTGGCGTGCGTTCCACAGCTTTCGTGCCGTAGCGTTCAATGAAATATTCGCCTTGAAATGCCATGCGATGCTGAATCGCAATCCCTCCATTTAAGGCTTTGATGCGTTCCAAATTGCGATCGCTGACCGTTTCGGCATGGTCAAAAAACCAGTGTAAGCCATCAAATGGAATTTCTCGATCGACTTCCTCAAACACATTCAAGAAAAGGTCGATCGACTCATCATAAGTCGCATGGAGACGAAACGGCCACCGATGTTCGGCAAGCAACTTCACAACAGGTTTCAATTCCGCTTCTAGCGACTCCGCCAAATCGGGACGCGGTTCTAGAAAATCCTCGAAATCTGCTGCCGAAAACACCAGCATTTCACCAGCGCCGTTTACCCGATAAAAATCATCTCCCTGACCAGGTTGCACCATTTTCGTCCACTTGGCAAAGTCTTCCCGTTCTTCCTTCGGACGCTGGGTGAACAGGTTGTAAGCAATCCGCACCGTCAGTTCACCTCGGCGATGCAATTCTTCCACCACCTGATAGTCATCTGGGTAATTCTGAAAGCCACCGCCAGCATCAATTACGCTGGTGACACCGAGGCGATTGAGTTCCCGCATAAAATGCCGTGTGGAATTAACTTGATGTTCGTAGGGGAGTTTTGGGCCTTTTGCCAAAGTCGCGTACAGAATCATCGCATTGGGTCGGGCAATTAGCAATCCAGTGGGATTCCCATTGCCATCTCGCTGAATTTCTCCACCGATCGGCTGTGGCGTATCTCTAGTGTAGCCGACGGCCTTGAGGGCAGCACGATTTAGCAAAGCGCGATCGTACAGGTGCAAGATAAAAACCGGAGTATCCGGCGCAACTTGGTTCAATTCATCCAAAGTCGGCAGACGGCGTTCGGCAAATTGAAACTCATTCCAGCCACCAACCACGCGCACCCATTGTCCGGGAGGCGTGCGGTGCGCCTGTTCTCGCAGCATCCGCAATCCATCGGCGAGGGAAGGTACGCCATCCCAGCGCAGTTCCAAGTTGTAGTTCAATCCGCCGCGAATTAAATGCAGATGGGAATCGTTCAAACCGGGAATGACTGTGCGACCTTGCAGATCGATAATTTGAGTGCGATCGCCCCTAGTGGCCATTACATCGCGTTCAGAACCCACGGCAATAAACCGACCGTTTTTGATAGCAGCCGCCTCAACCACCGATCGCCGTTCGTCCTGGGTGGCAATGCGACCATTTTTGATAATTAAATCTGCATCAATTGTGCGATCCAATATTTCGTTAGAAATCACGATCAAACTCCTTATCCTCTTAGTCCGCGGAGGCGGACTTTGTTTGTGTAGACGCGGTTTCAACCGCCGAGTCTTTGTTTGTATAAACCCGGTTTCAACCGCTGATTTACTTTGGATACAACCACTTGGAAAACAACCGCGTCAATTGAGGCATCACCAGATAAGTAAGTAAAGCAACAGTCAAACCAGAACTAATTATCTGTGACAACAAAGGCGGAATTGCTGATAGAATCAGAGGCAAAAATCGACTCAACACGCCCACAGTTACAAAAACCCCGAGCCAAGTAACTAACGCCATTTTATAGCGAGGTGGAGGAGATTTGCGCGACTGACCGGATAAAGTGAACCAAGTTTCAAGTCCAGTCAAGGTTTGTACCTCCTCCGGCTTGGCAATTAGCGGCTCCAATCGATCGAGCCATTGTTGCCGCACATCTGACTCAATCCACTGCTTGAGGTGCGTGTAGCGATCGAACTTGAGAATAGCAACATACTCCGGGCAAACTCCATCGCGGGGTCGGATAATGCTCACCCCGCAATGTCCCTCAAACCGCTTCGCATCAGCAGCAATCCCCCTTAACCACTCTTCATAACCCTGCTCTCGCCCCGGTTTAATTTGATGCGAAATAACGGCTGTCACCTGTTCGTTGATTTCGTTGTTTTGCACTTCTGGAAAATCTTGCAGCATAGTTGTTTACCCACCGAATTTCTTAGTCCGCGGAGGCGGACTTCGTTTGTGTAGACGCGGTTTCAACCGCCGAGTTATGAAGAACTTTGTTTGTGTAGACGCGGTTTCAACCGCCGAGTTATGAAGAATTTTGTTTGTGTAGACGCGGTTTCAACCGCCGAGTTATAAAGGATATAACTGGCTTTTCTGAAGAATTCTAATGAGCTAGAGCCGCAACTTTCGCATTACTCGGAAGCTGCCCGTGCACCATCGTGTAGGCATATTCCACGCCAACACCATAGGCTCCACCATGTTCTTTTACCAGGCCCATAACCGCATCGTAGGTGTCTCTATGTGCCCAATCTCGTTGGAACTCCAGCAGCACTTGCAGCCAGGTGACAGGAACTGCACCAGCTTGGACAATCCGCTGCATTGCCAAATCATGAGCAACTGGACTGGTGCCAGCAGAAGCATCAGCTACTGCATAGACTTCATAGCCCGCAGCCATTGCTTCTAGGGCAGGAAAAGTTAAGCATACCTCCGTCCACAGTGCGGCAATTACTAACTTTTTACGCCCAATTCGATCGACTTCAGCGACAAATTTTGTATCGTCCCAGGAGTTCATGCTGGTGCGCTCGATCGGCATTTGGCCAGGAAAAACATCAAGGATTTGGGGCCACATATAGCCACTGAAACTTTTGGTTTCAACCGTGGTGAGGATGGTGGGGACTTGAAATATCTTGGCCGCTTTTGCCAGCCCAACTGTGTTGTTAATCAGGATTTGCCGATCGATATTGGCAACTCCAAAAGTCATCTGCGGTTGATGATCGATGAAGATTACGGTACAATTTTGGGGAGTCAGTAGTTCTAACTTTGACATATTAATGCTCCTTGAAATTGGGTTTGCTAATCTATGTGTGCTAGAGGCGGAGTGCAATCGCGATCGCACTTTTTGCTCTGCTGATGACCTCACTGTAGGGCTGGAGACACTGGAAATCTTTTCTAATCTTGTGGAAAAATTTGTCTATTCTTGCGATCTTACTCAATTCTTGCTGTAAGGTGCGATCGACCTGAGATGTTGCACCATTGTTAATAAGGCTTTATGAACGGGCATCTTGCCCTTTATTGACAATGGTGTAAGACATTAGATCGACCAGACTGTGCAGAATCCAGAAATTGGGGTAAAATCTTAAGAAATAATTGAAAAACTTCGGCCACTAGCAAGGGATGAGAGCAATTATGCAGCAGAGCGAGATCCTTTCACATTCTGAATCCAACGAGTCATCGCATTCATCGAATGGACAATGTGCTGAAGTGACTCGCGATATATTAGATATTGTCACCGAATTTAGGTCAACACCACCTATTCGAGTCGGTGATTTAGCAATAGAACATACCCTCGATCCACCAAATGAGCTAGAAACTTCACCTTGCAGTCACCATTTTTTGCTAGTCAATCTTAGTGGTAGCGGTACTCGGCAAGTCAACCAATTTGATGGAGGTGAGTATGACGGATCTATGAATAATGGCGATTTTTTCTTCCTACCATCAGGAATACCTGCACATATAGCTTGGGAAACCACAGATGAATCTATAACCTTCATAATGAGTCCTGACTTTTTATCTCACATCGCTGCTACAACTGAATGCCTCAATCCTGATAAAGTTGAACTGCGAAGTGTTTTGCTCGATCGCGATCCACAACTTGAAACCATCGCCCGTTCTTTCCTCTATGAAATGACCACCGATGGCTTAGGTGGTAGGCTTTACACCGAATCCCTAGCCAATTTATTGGGCATTCACCTACTTCGCCACTACTGTACTACTCCCGCCACTCTGCGTACCTACAAAGGCGGTTTGTCCGATTTTCAGTTGAAATGTGCGATCGACTATATTCGATCGCATCTCGATGCTCAATTGAGTTTAGAAAACATTGCCGCCGAACTCAATTTAAGTCACTTTTATTTTTGTGCTTTGTTTAAGCAATCGATGGGAATTTCGCCGTGGCAATATGTAATTGGGCAACGAGTTGAACGCGCGAAAGAGTTGCTTAAAAATCGGGAATTGTCGATTTCTGAGGTTGCCCTTGCTTGCGGTTTTTCCAATCAAAGTCATCTCAACAAGCATTTTCGGTCTGCTACAGGAATCGCACCCGGAATCTATCGGCGGGGATAAGCGGCATCGGAATTAATATTATCCACAGTCAGGATACCCCTGTGCCGTTTCCCTACAATTAATCGGGGGATGGTTGCATTTTTAATTGAGGCCGATAGATTATTTTCTAGTAGGGAAACGGCAATGCCGTATCCAGAGTTACTTGAATCGGTGAATGTGGAAATTGCGATCGCCGATTTATACCGCCAAATACAATTTTCTTTAGTCCGCGGAGGCGGACATCGTTTGTGTAGACGCGGTTTCAACCGCCGTCTAATCTTTCCAGCCGCTGACGCTGGTAAATCCAAAATCCAAAATCTAAAATCCAAAATCTAAAATCCAAAATCGGTTGACGGCTGGCCCCCTATGCGGCTACGCTGTGAATTGAGAGGTTGCTTTGCTTGCACAGGAGGCAACCCGCGTCGCCCGAAAATCTAGTTGCACTGCCCAAAGCTGCTAGTAACAGCTAAGGACAGCATAACCGCCAAACTGGGACAAGCAGTCTGGAGGCTAACAGAGCATCATAACACTCTCTGTGGCCGCCCTGCTATCTGTTGAATTGCGGGGCGGCTGGATTTTTGGGTTTCCTTAGAAAACCCAAAGTCAGGAGAACATAATATGTCACAGGAATTCGTGCCCGACGAAAACTCATCCGATTGTCAAAATTCCGACTCAGCAGCAGCAATATCAGAACAGGATGTGCTGCTGGTAACGCTTGTGGGTTCGCCCCAGGGTGTCCGGGAAACGATTCTCACTTTGTACCGATTGGGATTTGCTGAGGTTGGTGACTGGAGTCCCGTACAACGTGCGGCAACTCCCGGGCACGTGATGAGTGTGCTGATTCGTCGGAAAGTGCGATCCTCTTCGAGGGCTGCGCTAACGACTGATAGCACGTCGCCGGGAAGGTAAGCTGGGAGGTTGAGTGCTTTCCACAGCCAAAGGACACAACAATGTTCATTGGTGTGAACTTAACGTCAAATGTAGTACCGATCTACTGTCTAACGATTGAGGCCAGATCCCCCCTAGCCCCCCTTAAGAAGGGGGGGACAGGAATGTTCTCAAAGTCCCCCTTCTTAAGGGGGATTTAGGGGGATCTAGACTCGGCGATCAACGAGTTAACTGGTTACCACGCGATCGCCTGGTAACCAGTACAAAGGAGGAAAACTAATGCAGAAGTACATTGTTTTTCAGGCTGAGTCAGGTGAAGATGAAGGCTGGAAACAGAGAAAACTTCAACACAGCCAAGCTCTAACTTTTATCATTGCAGAAAACTGGGATTCTTCTGAGGAACCGATTCCTGAACCGGGATATCGCCCTGTAGAATTTGTGCGGGTGGAGTCAGAACACGATCCAAATGAACACGCACATAATACTCATTATCGCGTCAGTGATTGGGAAGTTGTGCGGGTGCAAACATATACGCCTGATATTCCAACTCCGATGAGCGATTATGATGTAATTGTGATGTGTTATTGTCGGTATAGTCCGATCGATGCTCCTCTGAAATCGATGCCGAAACGACAGGTATCGATCGATTCTTTTGGTGGCGATGAGGTGGCTTACAAGCAATACCTGGAATCGGAAAAGGGCAAGAATTATGCGCCGTCAGGTATCAAGTCTTAGGGCTTACGCATGGGGGCTAAAAACCGAGTTTTTTCGATAATTCTTCGTTGTGATGCGTAGATTCGGGCAAAAACCCGGTTTCTAGATGACGCGCGGGTGGCCAGAAACCGGGTTTTTTCGATAATTCTTGGTTGTGATTCGTAGATTCGGCCAAAAACCCGGTTTCTTTGTCGGAGTGCGTAAATCCTGTGAACTTTCGGTGTAAGTTAACTGGACAAATCCGCCTCCTGAATGCCGCATCTTTACTACTTGCAATCGAGCTAACTACTGAGACTATCGTCACCCAAATTATCGAGAAATTCTTGCAGCGAATCGCGGCTATTGCGAACCGAATCGTCATTAGGAGCAATGGCTAAATATCGATTAAACATTTCCAGCGCCTTTTGCCAACTCTTGAGTGCTTCCTGTCGATCGGATAATTGTTCTTGCAAATCACCCAGACTTTGCAGCGCAATCCCTTTGTTATTGAGAGGATTGAGAGAATCCGGTGCAATAACTAAAGCAGAATCAAAGACTGCGATCGCCTCAGAGTAGGACTGTTTGGCTGCCTCAAATTCACTTAGCTGTGCTTGCAACTGACCCCGACATCCCAGTGCAGTTCCTTTACTGTTGAGAGCATATTTATTATCTGGTGCAATAATTAAAGCAGAATTAAAGGCAGCGATCGCGTGTGAGTAAGAAAGTTTGGCCGCCTCAAACTCAGTTAGCTGTGCCTGCAAATAACCCAGACATCCCAGCGCTCTCGCTTTGTTATTAAAAGCCGAGATATCATCCGGTGCAATTTGTAAAACAGAATTCAAGACATCGATCGCCTCCAAGTAAGACTGTTTGGCTGCTTCAAATTCACTTAGCTGTGCTTGCAACTGACCCAGACTTTGCAGCGCATTCCCTTTGTAGTTAAGAGACATGATAAAATCCGGTGCAAGAAGTAAAGCAGAATTCAAGACAGCGATCGCCTTTGAGTAAGACTGTTTGGCAGCTTCAAATTCACTTAGCTGTGCTTGCAAACAACCCAGACATCGCAGCGCATTCCCTTTGTTGTGGAGAGCATAATTATCATCGGGTGCAAATTGTAAAGCAGAATTAAATGCTGTGATCGCCTCCGAAAAAGAAAGTTTTGCAGCCTCAAACTCACTTAGCTCTGCCTGTAAATCACCCAAACATCGCAGCGAAATCCCTTTGCTGCTGAGCGTAGCTTCATTATCAGGAGTTAAGATGAGTTGGTTATCGAAAGCTGCAACTGCCTCTAAATATTCCTGTTTTGCCTCTGCGTATCTAGCCAAATCAGCATAGTAATATCCCTCCAATTGTGAAATCCAGCCCAGCCGATAATCACTCTTAATCCACAACTCATCTCTAACTCCCAGCAGCAACTCGCATTCCCCATAACGACTCAGCCGCAACGCTTTACCAAACACCTCTTCCCATTCCTTCACACCCCGCTCCCAATCCAAGCGATTAGCATGAAAAATGGCCTCTGCCCCATCCCCCACTTCCCGATAATGCCCCTCTAAAACCTCATGAGCTCTGCGAGTTTTCTCATTATCCCGATCGCAATCCAAGCGCCGCAATAAATCATGAATCCGATACCAATTATCCCCCCGCTTCTCCGATTTCCACACAAAGGAAAAACCCGTCAACATCTCAAAATTTGCACTGCTTGCCTGGAAGTGGCAACCAGCTCCCAATTTCACGTACAAATCCTCATCAAAAGCGCGGCAAGCACTCAGCGAATGCACAGCCGATCGCACTTCGCGATCCACATACAAAAGCAATCGATCCGTTAACTCCGCAGTCTTATTTTCCAACTTCGGAATCCGCGCAAAATCCGACGCCAGCAACTCAATTCCCCGCCTTCTTTCTGCCAGCACCACATCCGCGCACAAACCCAAATAAAACGGATGTACCTGCAAATCATCCCAACTCTCATCAGGATTAACGCTGGCATATTTAATCACAGCATCTGCCAAATCAACCTTGTCAATCTCCACTTTGTGCAAGTAATCCCTAGCATCGGCGGGCGACAAATGCCACACCAATTGTTTATCTATATAATCTTCGGGAATCGGAAACTTCGCCGCATTCGGCCACCGCAGTTGCGTCACCGGACAATCTCGCCCCGCCACAGCAACCACAATCCCCAATTTGTAATCCAATGCCCTCAACAACCGCCGAAACCACTCATCTTGATACCAAAAAGTTGCGCCTTGAGAATTGCGTTTTTCATCCCACATTTTCTCGTGAGTATCGAACAGCATCACCAGGCGATCGGGTTTATTTCTGCTAGCCATTGCCGCATTCAAATCCCCGGCAAACAATTTCGGCAAACAGTCGATTAATTCAGTATCAATATCTTTACGGCGAATTTCATCAGCCGTTTCGTCGCTGACACCCAACCGCGTTTGAATTAATTTCATCGTTCGCTTAATGCCACCGAATTTATCGATTAATTTCAGCCCCGCCGCTACTTGCGACACCACAGGAAATCCGGCAAATGTTTCAACTACAGGTGTCAAAAAATCAATCAAATCGTTGGGGAAAAGTTGGTTGAGAGTTGCCTCTGACTCGCCTTTGTTCAGCAAATACCAAAAGCAAGCAAAATCATAATTAGGAAATTTAAATTTATATTTCTTGGCTGACTCTGCCAGATTGCGCCGCAGCATCAGCAAGCCGTAAAATCTATCTTGCGGTTTATCTTCTTTAATCGGTATCAATCCGAAATCGTGTCTGACGGCGGGGATGGGAGTGTAGGTTTTGGGTTTTGCGTGCCAGACAAAATCGGCAACTTCGGCGGCTTTTGCTTCTGGGAGTGCGCGCAATTGTTGCCAAACTTCCGGGGTGAATTTTTTGCAGCAGTGATACTCCAAGTGTTTGAGGAGCAATGACTTGCCGTTGCCTCCATCCCCGAAAAAATACAAAATTTGTTCGCGGGGCTGGTCTTCGTTTAAATAAAAGGCAAATCGGCGGGTAAATTCGTGTCTGTCTGTGAAGAGTTGCAGTTTGCGATCGTCGCTGATTTGGATTTCAAAGTCTTCGTCGTCTATTGGCATATTTGTTCGGATGTGGTGGTAGTTTAGGTTTTGCCGATTGGTGTCAACTTAAGCCTAGAATACTTGAAAAATCTCGCTTCTAGCGTAGTCTAGATCCCCCTAAATCCCCCTTAAGAAGGGGGACTTTGATCGCGCTTCCGGTTCCCCCCTTCTTAAGGGGGGTTAGGCAGGGTGGATTAATTGTCAGGGGGGAATGTATGATACAAGAGGTAATCAAGTCTGCCCTGTCCGGGTAGACTATC
>NZ_JAEQDD010000119.1:0-6314 GCF_020737885.1 Microcoleus sp. PH2017_34_RAT_O_A
CGGAAAGAAAGGTTATCCGACTTTCAAGAAAAACAGTCGCTCAGTTGAGTATAAAGTCAGCGGCTGGAAACTCTCAGAAACTCGGAAGCAAATCACATTTACCGATAAAAAGGGAATTGGCAAGCTCAAACTAAAAGGAACGTGGGATCTTAATTTCTACCAAATCGATCAAATTAAGCGAGTTCGCTTAATACGTCGCGCTGACGGCTACTACGTTCAATTTGCAATCAGCGCTGACAACAATGTAGATACAACGCCAGCAGGTAAAACAGTTGGATTGGACGTGGGACTGAAAGAGTTTTATACAGACTCCGATGGTCATGTTGAACCGAATCCCAAGTTTTACAGAAAAAGCGAGAAACAGTTGAAGTTTCGACAACGCCGTGTTTCTCGCAAAAAGAAAGGCTCTGCCAACCGCAAGAAAGCAATTAATCGATTAGGGCGAGTACACCTCAAAATAAGTCGGCAACGTGAAGAACACGCCAAGAAACTGGCGCGTTGCGTAATCCAATCTAACGATTTGGTCGCCTATGAAAATTTGAGGATAAAGAATCTAGTAAAGAATCACTGTCTCGCTAAATCAATTAACGATGCTGGTTGGTATCAATTCAGAAAGTGGTTGGAGTATTTTGGCGTAAAGTTTGGCAGGGTAACTGTCGCAGTCAATCCTGCTTATACTTCGCAAAAATGTTCAAATTGCGGTGCAATCGTAAAAAAATCCCTATCCGTAAGAACCCACGCTTGTGAATGTGGGTTTGTTATGGATAGGGATTGGAACGCAGCGATTAATATTCTGAAATTAGCCTTGAGTACGGTAGGGCATACCGGAACTTGGGTCTTAAACCCGAACGCTTTGGGAGATTCGACCTCTACTTTGACGCTCAGAAATCCTGTCTGAGCAAGTTGAGTCTATGAACAAAGAATCCCCTCGCCTTTAGGCAGGGGAGTGTCAATATACCCAAGAAACCAAGAAAATCGCGCAGGTATTGGTTAGACGATTTTCACCAATGAATGCAACTGTAGGGAAACTCCAAACTCTTATGCAGTAAATCATTCCCAATTCTTTAATCCCCAATCGAAAATCGAAAATAGTATTAATTTCCCCAAACCTGCTGTTTGTGAGCTTCCTTGCAAATACCTAAAATGCGCCGATCGTTGTCGCTGACGGCCCAAATAGGGTAATACTGTTGCAGGTTTACGGAGTAGGGAGAGCGACTGCCGTCGTAAGTGTCCACTACTGTTAAATTTAACTGAGTTCGCTCCGCAGTGCCGTAAAAACAGTAAAAAGCAGACCGAGGCAGGTAAAAAGCGCCGACTACTTTACTCTGTCGCATTTCAAATACAAAATATTCTTTTTTAATTCGATCGGGCTGGCTCGACTGGCCGTAGAGGTATATACCCTCTGCTAAACCTGTGCTAGCGGTATCTGGCGCAGCATTTGGGAGGGATTGGGAGGTGAAAAGGCCGGATTTGATGTCCGATTGCTGTGCCTCGCCTAGGGGAAATTCGATGCTGAAGTTACCGGGCGAGAGAGCAAGGGCGATCGCCTCTAAAGTGCTTGTTAATACGATCGAATAAGTCAAAACCACTTGCTTGCCCCAAAGTTTCAAATACCTGCTGCGCCGCCCTTCTTGTACCTGTTTCAAAGAGATATTACAGAAACCGGGTATTTGGCTTAATCCTGAATATTAACTTGAATTTTCGATCGCCCGCCCGGTTCCTAAATTCAAATCTCAGATTAGGAATAGAAATTAAATAACTTAAGCAAATTTGTGGGATGGGCGGGAGAGCCCGTGCAGAAAGGACGGGCTCTCCCGCCCATCCCACAACAATCATCGAGCGTGTAAGTTATTAAATTTTCATTCCTTAGTTTTGATAAATTGCGATCGCCCATCAAGTGCGATCGACATCTTAAATATAGCGCTTTTCAAATCTCTCTTCTGTACTCGTCAGCCTACCAATTACCCATTATACCATTTTTCTAAAGATCAGATAGAGATAAAGGACGACAAGACGTTGTAATTCTCTCGTTTCCCTTGTTTGCAAAAGTCTGTCATAACTTTAAAAAAATGGTATTACTATCTGTACCTCACTCAGATCGTGTCCAGTGCATGACCATCACAAAAAGGGTTCGTAGTGCGGACTTCAGTCCGCATCTAAAAAGCGGACTGAAGTCCGCACTACGAACTTTACTTATTTTGGTCAATTGGCCAGAAAGCGGACTGAAGTCCGCACTACGAACTTTACTTATTTTGGTCAATTGGCCAAAAAGCGGACTGAAGTCCGCACTACGAACTTTACTTATTTTGGTCGATCGACCGGACATGATATCACTTCAAAATTGCTTGGGATAAAAGTATCCTTCCCGGAGGCGCCTGCACAAAAAAAGAGTTGAGATTTGGAGAAAATCTCAACTCTTTTAGTGACTAACTAGCCAAATATTCTCGGACTTGAGACTGACGCCGCCGCAGGTGGGCGAGGGCTTGATGTTCTAGCTGTCGCACCCGTTCGCGGCTGAGATTGAGCCGTTCTCCGACTTTCGCCAGAGACATTTCGGTGCCGTCTTCCAAACCAAAGCGCAGAACAATCACATCTCGTTGCTGGGGGGTCAGTTCTGATATCAAGGTATTGAGGTCTTGCCGCAGCAATTCCGAAGTAATGTAGTTGTCTGGAGATGCTGTTTCGTCTTCTAAGAGTTCTTGCAGTTCCGTATCTTGGTTATCTCCTACGCGCAAGTCCAAAGAAACTGGATGTCTTGCCATCAGCAGGTATTCCCTAATTTGGGAAGGTTGCAGTTCCAGGGCGGTGGCAATTTCCGCAGGCGAGGGAGAACGGCCCAACTGCTGGGTGAGTTCCCGCTGCACTTTTTTGATTTTGTTGAGTTTTTCGGTGATGTGAATTGGCAATCGAATGGTGCGGGCGTGTTGGGCGATCGCGCGAGTGATTGCTTGGCGAATCCACCAGTAGGCATAGGTAGAAAATTTGTATCCCCGCATCGGGTCAAATTTTTCGACTCCCCGTTCTAAACCGAGGGTGCCTTCTTGAATTAAATCCAAGAATTCCATATTGCGTTTCTGGTATTTTTTGGCGATCGCAACTACTAGGCGCAAATTCGCTTCAATCATCTTTTGCTTGGCGCGCCGCCCTAACTGCAAGATCCGGTTCAGTTCGGCTTCGGTCAACTCCATTTGGGCAGCCCACTCTTCATTCGTCAGATCTCGCTGCCATTCTTTAGCAAGCGCTTGTTTTGCTTCGATTAATTTCATCATTTGCTGTACCTGCTTCCCGAAAACAATCTCTTCTTCTCGGGTTAGCAGGGGTACTCGACCGATCTCGTGCAGATAGGTACGAACCGTATCCGTTGAGGAGTATGGCCGGCTGCCCATGCGATCGGCTTTCACTGTTTTGGTTTTGGGGGTGGTAGTGGACATGGGTGAGTATTGCACTCCTTGTAACAACAGATAAAAAGTTGGTGATACCCTGTCCCACTTTTACAAGTGGGATAAAGACTGCGACAGGGGGGATGTTACCCCTCCTGTTTATCGGTGACGATCGGTAGAAGCTTGTTGTTTTGGATTACTTTTGTGCTTGATTGTCCAGTAATCCCCGTCGATTTTCCGTAGCTTGCTAGCTTTAACGGCTAGTTCTAGGCGAAGTGAATTTGAGTTTACTTTTCTCAATATTATTCCAAATTTTGAGGCTCGTAAAGGGTAAAAACCTCTGTCTTAAGGTCAAGATTCTACATTTTTCCTTAAGGTTTTCAATTCCCTGCTAGTTTTAAGTGCAACTCAACTTCACAATACTCATGCAAACAGACTCAAGCAAACACGCTCATGCAAACAGACTCATGCAATTCGAGGGCTTTATTTTGCTCTCTATTCCATCATCGCTTGAATTTTTCTCGCTGCCTAGATGCTGCGATGCGAGATAACCGAACTCGATCGCCGTATTCGCTGCGACTTACCGTTTAAAATATTTCTTGACATTTTTATTTAAATATGCTAATCAACTTTTGCTGTCAGTGAGTAAAGATATATTAAGAGCGGGATGTTTGGCTATTTGAGTTAAATTTTGCCGATCGACTGAACAATATTTAACCTTATCCAATTTTTATGAAGTTAGGGATGAGGGGTGACGGGTGTGAGGGCAAAAGCCCTTGCTTCATTCAGTTGACAGTTGACAGTTGACAGTTGACAGTTGACAGTTGACCGCTTGACAGTTGGTTGTTATTAGAATTTTTGCATAAATCTTCGATCGCCGGGCCGCAGATGCAAGGCAGATAAACACGGATAAACGCAGATTATTTTCAGATTGGACAGCTTGGGAAAGCAATCTTGTCTCATCTAAAATCCCAAATCCATTTTAGCAGATTCTGCCTCAGCAAACACTTGTTCATCCGGCATTTCTTGCCAGTCAATATCCCCAATTTCTTTGTAGAATTGCTCATCGTAGGGACGAGTCTGGACAACTACCGGCATCGGTACGGCGTGCCCCAAAACTAAAGCTTGCTGTTTTGAGTCGAGTTTGGCTAAAACCGATCGCAAACTCTGGCCTCCAGAAACGCCCGTAAAGATAGCATCGATGTCTTTATCGTCGTTTAGCAAAGCTGTGATCCGCGTGCCGACTTGCGACATCACCTCGCCGTCGATACCGGAGGGACGCTGGTCTACAATCAGCAGAGTTACGAAGTATTTTCGCATTTCGCGGGCGATCGTCCCGAAAATAGTCGATCGCACGATCGCCGGATCCAGAAAGCGGTGGGCTTCCTCAATGGTAATCACTAACGGTTGCGGGCGATCGCACGGATTTTTACTCATCAAAAACTTCTCAGCTTTCCGCACGTAAGCTCCGTGAATCCGGCGAGTAATCACATTTGCTGCTAACATATATGACAGCAAATCCGAGTGCGAACCAAACTCGATTACTACATTTTTCCCACTATCCAAACACTGCAAAACTTCAGTGACATAATTTTTGGGACAGCGTTTGCGAATGTATTTCAAATCATTTAAACGCTCTAATTTCCGCTGCAAAGCCATAATCGAAGATTTATTTCCCCGCTTTTCTTCGCAAAACATTTGAATATCTTCGTTGGTCATTTCCAGCAACTTGTTAATCCAACCCTTGCCCAACTCATTTCGCAAAATGATCGCATTTTCGATACTAGCTTCCGACAAATTTAACTCCCGCTGGACTAGCGAGATATCTTCCACTTCAATTTCCTCGAAACTCAAAAACAACTCTTGAGCATCGCGGACTCCCCGGCGCTTTGTAGACTCTGGATCGAGAGTATAAATCTGAATCTTATCGGGAAACAACTGCCGCAAACCTTTAACAGTGCTAAATTGTTTCCCTTCCGAAACAGCTTCCCACCCGTACTCCGAGTGCATATCAAAAATTAGATTGACAGCAGCTTGCTTGCGAATAATGCCCGACAGCAGCAAGCGCGTCAAAAAAGATTTTCCTGTTCCCGACTTACCAAAAACTCCGTTGCTGCGTTCCACAAATCTGTCTAAGTCCAAGCACACAGCCACGTCCATGTCAATCGGTTTGCCGATCGCAAAATTGCGGCGATATGGATCATCTTCCCAGCCAAAAACCGCTCGAAAATCGGTTTCTTTGGCATCAAACACCTGGGAAAAGTGGCTGGGAATCGTTTTCACCGGCAGCAATTCCATATCGGCGCCACTTTGCGGCTCAAAAGAACCCAAATTTCCTAAAGCCAGCTTTTTATCGGGGACTCCGTTACCTGTGGGATTGAAGATGGCTTGAGATTTTTCTTTTTCCGCAGTCAGCATCAACATGGGCGCAAGCTCGATCGTACCGTAGGTGCTGCTACCTGCGAGGACTGCGAGGAGAAAATCGTCGTTGGGGTTGGGAGGATTGGATAAAATCCGACTGCTGGATGTTCCAAGAGACACATCGGTGAGCATACAGAAAAAGTGCGATCGTACCCCCCGCACTACTAAAAATTTCCCCACCCTCATATCTTCCACTGAAACGTCGGCGTGCAGTCGCACTTCTAATCCCTTGCTGAGGGAACCTTGAATAACAGAGCCTAACGGTTTGTCATTAATCATTAGTCAGTTGTCAGTTGTCAGTTGGCAGTTGGCAGTTGTTAGTTGTTATTTGTTATTTGTTAGTTGTTATTTGTTATTTGGGGAGCATCTCATTTTTGAAAAAAGCATTTTTCATTATAGTGCGAGCGTCCCCGCTCGCGAGCAGTATAATCGCGAGCAGTATAATCGCGAGCAGTATAATCGCGAGCAGTATAATCGCGAGCAGTATAATCGCGAGCAGTATAATCGCGAGCA
>NZ_JAEQDD010000119.1:6359-34766 GCF_020737885.1 Microcoleus sp. PH2017_34_RAT_O_A
TATAATCGCGAGCAGTATAATCGCGAGCAGTATAATCGCGAGCAGTATAATCGCGAGCAGTATAATCGCGAGCAGTATAATCGCGAGCAGTATAATCGCACTATATGCAAAACTGAGATGCTCCCGTTAGTTGTTAGTTGTCAGCTTCCCCGCTCGCGGGTCGTTGGGTTGTTAGTTGGCAGTTGTTAGTTGTGATTCGTCAGTTGTGATTCGTTTTTGTTTATTTGTTATTTCGTAATTATTAGCAACTAGCAACGGCCAACTGCTAACTGTCAACTGCCAACTGCCAACTGCCAACTGCCAACTGCCAACTGTCAACTACCATTCCGATTCTAATGGTAGTTCAAAGAAACTCGGATTCAGATCTACATCAGTCAAATCCGTTTCGCTCAAATAAGCATCAGTCAAAGATACCCCTTTTAAACTTGCGCCTTTAAGATTTGCACCTTTAAGGTTAGCACCTCTGAGATTAACTCGGAATAAATGAGCATCGCTCAAGTCTACTTCAGTTAAATCGGCTCCCTCCAAATTTACTCTCATCAAATCTGCTTTTCTGAGGTCAGCTTCGTTTAACTTCGCGCCGCTGAGGTCGGCTTTTGTCAAGTCTACACCTCTCAAGTCGGCGCCGCTCAAGTTAGCGAACAGCAAAGTAGCTCCGGTGAAATCTGTTTCCCTCAAGTCGGCATCGCTCAAATTAGCGCCGCTGAGGTCAGCCCTTGTTAAGTCTACACCCCGGAGGTCAGAAGAACTCAAGTTTACTTGGTGCAAAATTGCGCCGCTTAAATCGGCTCCTCTCAAGTCTGTTCCCTCCAAGTTTGCACCTTTGAGGTAAGCTTTTTTTAAGCTAGCTTTACTGAGGTCTACATTTTTGAGATTGACCGAACTCAAGTTAGAACCGCTCAAATTAGCTCCGCTTAAATCTGACCCGTTTAAGTCGGCTCCGGTTAAGTTCACCCCTTGCAGCGATACATTAGGAGCAATTAAATAAGCTCCGCCCAGACGGGGGTCAATGCCTTCTGAAAACAATGTTTGGTTGCTGTAAACAGCTTTTTCTAAAATGACGCCGCTGAGACTGGCTTCCCTCAAGTCCGCTGCGCTGAGGTTGGCTCCTGCTAAGTTTGCCCGATCGAGCTTTGCTCCAAATAAAATAGCTTTGTATAAGTTTGTCCGCCGCAAATCGGCTCCTTTTAAATCGGCTCCGGTCAAATCTACCATAGCCAGATTTAAGCCCGGGAGCGAGGCATTGGGAGCTAGCAAAATTGCTCCCAATGCAGCGGGGTCAATATCGTCGGGAAACATTGTCCGGTTGTTGTAGACTGTCTTGTCTAAAATAACGCCAGTCATCTGAGAGCCTCGCAAATCTGCTCCACTGAGATTGGCTCTGGTTAAGTTGGCTTGCTGGAGATTGGCTCCAACTAAATTGGCCTTGATCAAACTTGCTTGTTTGAGGTTGGCTCCCGTGAGTTCTGCTCCTACGAGAGTAGCTTCTCGGAGGACAGCACCGGTCAAATCGGTTCTGGTGAGGTTGGCTAAATTCAGAAATGACTCAGCTAAATCCGCCCCGCTAAGATTGGCGCGGGTGAGATCGGCTTCGATCAGATCTGCATACCTGAGAATTGCGTCGCTCAGGTTGGTTTCTCGGAGGTCTGTTCCCCTGAGGTTCGCTCCCCGGAGTTCTGCACCGCCGAGGTTGGTGCCTTTAAGCGGTTGTCCCCTGAGGTCGAGCCGGTGCAAAAAGTCACCAACGTTCATTTCCATATCGATTCGCCCTTTCTAGTCTTGACCTTAGCTTGACATTCCGAGGGCAGAATCGGGAATAGCGGAAAAACTATAGATTTTTTGAGGTTGAAGTTTCGCACAGGCGGACGCGACTTGTTCCAGGGGGAAGCTTTCGCGATCGAGCTGGACTTGCAGGGTTTTGAGCGGATCTGCGCCGGAGGAAACCATGAATTCTAATGTTTGCAAGTCGGGCTCTGTGCTGATAGATTCAAGAATTTGCCCGATCGCCCTGACGTAAGGATGGTTTGGATCTTTGTACCAATCGGGGGCTGCGAGTCCGGCCTGGTCGAAGCCGAGGTGAACGATGAGGGAGCTTTCTCCGAACAGGGCTATTCCCACCGGCCGCGCTTCTTCTTGCAGTAGTAAATCGCGACTTGCTACCAAATGCCGCAGTTTCTCAAGGTGTTCGTACCGATTTTGAATGGCCGAATCTTCCTCTTTTCCTTCTTCCTTCTTCCTTCTTCCTTCTTCCTTCGTTTCGTACTGAATCGCTACTGTGACTAAATAAGTTTGCAGCAGCATATGACCTAGTTTTTCGGCTTTGGTTGCCAGATAGATCGAGTTGTAATCTGTGGCTTCAATGAGTAAGGGGACGCGATCGACTACTTCAATGCCGTAACCTTTCAAACCGGCAATTTTTCGCGGGTTGTTGGTAATCAACCGAATTTTTTCCACTCCCAAATCGTTAAGCATTTGTGCTCCAACGCCGTAGTTCCGCAAGTCGGCGGGAAAGCCCAAGCGTTCGTTAGCTTCTACGGTATCGTATCCGATATCTTGCAGCGAGTAAGCTTTGAGTTTATTGACCAGTCCAATCCCCCGACCTTCTTGGCGCAAGTAAACTATGATGCCGCAACCGGCATTTTCGATCATTTTCAGTGCTGCTTGCAGTTGCATCCGACAGTCGCAGCGCAGGGATCCCAAAGCATCTCCGGTCAGACATTCGGAATGCACCCGCACCATCACGGGTTTGTCTTTAAATTCTGCCGGGTCGCCCTTGACAATGGCAACGTGTTCTGAATTGTCTTGAGTGTCGCGGTAGGCGTAGATCGTAAACTCGCCGAATTCAGTCGGCAATTTGGCGACTGTTTCGCGGCGGACAAATCGATCGTGCTTGAGGCGGTAGCTAATTAAGTCAGCAATGCTGATGATTTTGAGGTTGTGGGTTTTGGCGTATTCGATCAATTCGGGCAACCTCGCCATCGAACCGTCGGGGTTTTGAATTTCGCAGATGACGCCGCTGGGATAGAGGCCGGCGAGTCTGGCGAGGTCAACGGAGGCCTCGGTGTGACCGGCGCGTTTGAGGACGCCACCGTCGATCGCCCGCAGCGGGAAAATATGACCGGGACGGCGCAAATCTTGAGGTTTGGTATCTGGGTGGATGGCTACTTGGATGGTGCGGGCGCGGTCTTCGGCGGAGATGCCGGTGCTGACGCCGTTGACTGCATCGATGCTGACAGTGAAGGCGGTTTGGTTGTTGTCGGTGTTTTTGCTGACCATGAGAGGCAGTTCTAGGCGATCGAGTCGATCGCCAGTCAATGCCAGACAAATCAAACCCCGGGCCTGTACTGCCATGAAATTGATATTGTCGGGGGTGGCGAATTGGGCGGCACAAATCACGTCGCCTTCGTTTTCGCGGTTTTCGTCATCGACTACTACCAGCATCCGACCTGCTTTCAGGTCTGCCAGGGCGCTGTCAATTGAGTCAAATTGAAAGGATTGAGTTGAGGTGTTGTTGTAGGGCACTGAGGAGTTCAAGCTATAAACAGTATTGTTATGGAAATAGAATCTATTATTGATTGTAGCCTGTTGTTTCCGGCTGGGTGATTCTCCGAGTCAGATGAGTTTAACACCATTTTCGAGCTTGCATACTAGAAATAATCCTTTTTGTCAATCAAAAATTGCCAGAGTATTTCATGAGTTCGATCGAGATTCCGAGGCTTTTAGGGAAAGAGAAGGAAAATTATGTTGACTCTAAATCGGAATTTGTTCGATATTAATGCGATCGTCAAAGCGCGGTTGAGTTGTTGATTTAGCAATTGTGGCGATGACGAAAGCAGCGACAAGCGATCGGATTTGTAATCAGGAAGGGTTTTGGGGCGATCGAGAGTGCCCGAATGTAGCGCTATTCTTAAAACATGGATCTGTCTGAGGGAGGTTCAAGGATGAACCAATACTTTGTCTGAAGGCTAAAGCAATTGCGGAAGCTCAAGTGTAGTGGGACAATATTGATATCCGCCTCAATTGTCCCTCTCATGAATAACTGGCCGAAGTTCCTCCCCCTTCCTGCATCATGGGCAAAAGGTTTTGCATTAAGCAGTGGCTTTTGGCTAATTGTTTCGGTACTGCTGCCTGGATATTACTACTACTCCTACAGATTTAGCACAGCGTACTGGCGCAGCATCAGGAGTTATGACGAAGGCGCGATCGCCTTTGCTTGGTTGTGCCAAATCCCGTTATTTGCTTTCTACCATTGGGGATTAGCTAAATTTGCTGAGTGGGTGGAAAGTCGCAGCCAGAACCAACCGCCGACAGTAACAGTATCGCCTTGGCTGCACTGGAGGGAAGGGTTTATCGCATTTGCGACGCTGCCGGCTGCGATCGTCATGGGAATTCCGGCGATCGCCTTTTTGATGCTGCCGCTGAGGGACTCTTCGGGCTCAATTGTTGCTTTAATTATCGGAACTGCGATCGCATCGGCTTATTTGTATCACTTCCGCTTTGCAAGGCTGCTGAAAATTCTGGTCAAATTCCTCTGGATTTTCTATGCACAATTGCTTAAAATATTGCAACTTCTGTTAGTACCAACACTAACCGGTATGCCGTTTTTTGTGCTGACTTTTGTGACGGCGCCAATGGTGCCAAAACAACTGCTGCCACTGACGACCTTTCTATTAGTTATTTCTGTATTTCTCAGTGGCATAGTCGGATATGCAGCTTTGCAGTATTGGTCGGCGCATTTAGTTAATTGGGCCGCGAAGTGGTGGCCGGCCCACTCTCCTGGTTACAGTCGGGTTCAAGCTCGCACAGCTTGGAAACACAACAAAACAGCAGCTACTCAATCTTTGGTTCGGCATACAACCAGTTGGCATTTAGCGGCGAATGATACTACCTACCTAATTTATTTCAATTTGAGTGCGATCGTCTTTGGTGCGATCGGTTCTGTGCTGTTTGGAGAGCCGTCAACATGGTCAGAAACAGAAGAAGAGATGTTAGGATCTGCCGTGGCGCTAGTTTGGGTGGCGCAGTGGCATTTTTGGGGTTGGCGTCGCGAAGTAGAAATTGCTAGGGGTAAGCCCGAGGCCAAAAAGAGCTCGCGCGATCGTAATTTACCCGCCGCCGATCCAATTGAAGTCGAGCTCAACCAGCTTGTAGCCGAGTTCGGCGATGCTCGGATGAAGCCTGTCAGAAAACCTGCGTCAGCAACTAAAAAGCCTAAGTCACAGCAGGCTCAGTGGTACGTATTCCGCAGCGGTAAAGCCGAGGGGCCTTATACTAAGCGACAGTTGCGAGATGTGCAGCAAATTACCGATCGCACCAAAGTGAGACTTGGGGAAGCTGAGTGGCAGCGCGCTGGTGAAATTCCAGAATTAGCAGCGTATCTGACTCAAAAATAATTGACTGCACAGCCCGTATTTTCCCCAATAAAAAGCCCTCAACTTTGTGAGGGCTTTGCGATGCCAAGACGGAGATTTGAACTCCGGACACGTGGATTTTCAGTCCACTGCTCTACCAACTGAGCTATCTCGGCTTGTTTTTTTACGCTTAACTACCTTAGCAGACACATACGGAATTTAGCAAGCACTTTTTCAAAATAATTTTTAGAGCGCCCGGAACCGCCCACCTGTAAGCTAAAAACTGCAAGCTAAAATCCAAAAATCGCAATGGCACAGCAACATCGGGACAGCCGGGGCAAGAGTATGCTGATCTTAGGCATAATTTGGCTGCTGGGGGCAATTAGCGATCGCCTCTGGTTTGCCTGCGATCGATCTGTACCCGCCTGGGATCAAGCAGAATACCTCACTAGCACGCTGAATTACTTACAGGCGTTGCAGCATCCTCAATGGTTTTCCGGCGACTGGTGGACAAGTTTCTGGCTGCTTTCGACGAAGATTCCGCCCTTGGTGTACATCTTAACGGTGCCGTTTCTGCATATTTTTGGTACTGGGGGCGATCGGGCAACCCTCGTTCATTTATTATTTAGTGCTATTCTGCTCGCCTCAGTTTACAATTTGGGCACCAAATTATTTAATCGACAAGTCGGTTTGTGGGCTGCTGCAATTTGCGTTTTGTTACCGGGACTTTATCGCTTCCGCCTGCAATTTTTGCTAGATTTTCCCCTAACTGCTGCGATTACTTTTTGTTTCTATTGTCTGACAATGTGGAAGAAACAAGAAAATGCGGCAGCGGATTTTGCCGTATATATAACGGAGAGAAAAAATCAGGAAAATCGTAAAATATTTTACCTGAATCGATTATCTTTCTTCTGGGCGATCGCCTTTGGAATTTCTCTTGGCTTATCAATATTAGTTAAACACACTACAGTATTATTTTTGTTTACACCGATTCTGTGGTTAGCAGTTGGTGCAGTGCGACAAAAAGCTTGGGGAAGATTAGCTCAATTAGCTGGTGCTTTGTTGCTGTCTGCTGCCGTGTTTGGCCCGTGGGCAAAAACCAATTGGCTGTTAATTTTGACCGGGGGAAAACGGGCAACGTTCGATTCTGCGATCGCCGAAGGAGATCCGGGCCTGAATACGATCGGTGCTTGGATTTACTATATTCAGCACTTACCAGAACAGGTTTCCTGGCCTCTGTTACTGATTCCCTTAGTCGGATTTATACTCTATTATTGGCGAAATCGAGCCGATAGTCAGTCAATCTTGTACCTTGACTCCTGTCGGTGGCTGGGGGTATTTTGGATAGGAGCTTATTTAATTAATTCCCTAAATATCAACAAAGATGACCGATATGTGATACCTTATTTGCCAATATTAGCAATATTTTTAGCCTACTGTTTAACCCTGTGGCCGCAGCGTTGGGGAAAGCAAATTCGTTGGGGAACAATTGGCTTAGGAATCCTAGCGATGCTGTTCCATATCTGGCCGCTGGGCGGTGGTTTGGGAAACAACTCCGTTCAAGTTGTCAGTCCCGGCAATTCTAGCTATCCTTATTTAGGTAAACAGTGGCCGCACCAAGAAGTAATTGCCGAAATTATTGATACCGAACCTTATTTGCAATCGACTTTGGGCGTGTTGCCTTCCACACCGGAAATTAACCAGCACAATTTGAATTATTACGGTGCTTTGGCGAATTTTCAGGTTTACGGGCGACAGGTGGGAACCAATTTAAAAGAAGTGCCGCAAGATGTGCGATCGCTTTCTTGGTTTGTTACCAAAACTGGCCCGCAAGGTTCGATTCGGGAACGGATTAAAAAAGCTCAAAATGCAGCGGTGGCGGCGATTGAAACTGGTGGTAAGTTTAACTTGCAAAAAAGTTGGGTTTTGCCTGACAATACTAATTTGAATCTTTACCGCAAGCAGTTGCACCCGGTGGAAATACAGCCGTTGCCTGAAGCGCGATCGCAAGTACAATTAGAGCAGGTGACTGTTTTGGCAAAACCGGTTCCCGGTATAGCGTTGCCGGTGACTTATACTTGGTCTGGGCCTTGGCAGCAGTTGCAGTCTGGTTTAGTCTTGTTAACGTGGCAAAATCAGCAGTCTGGCGATGTTGCACCGGGACAGACTGTGAGGATTTTACACGATCGCGCGATCGGCCAGGCAACTTTGCATCCGGGAATGCTGGAAGCCGATAAATTTGCTGTGGGGTTTCGAGTAGTCGATCGCACGGCGATGCTAACTCCTGCTAATATTGCACCGGGAAGTTACAATCTGCAAGCGACTTATCTCAATCGCAAAACCGGGGAAACTTATCCAATCAATGTGCCGCAGGTAACGCTTAAAATCGACGCTCAGCCCGAGGTTATTGCTTCCCAGACTCGCACGGATAACGAAAACGATAAAAAATTGAAAATCGCCGAGCAAGTCCCAGCAAATGAAGATACGCCCGAGTTAGATTTGGTAACTCAATTGCGGGCGATGGCGGTTAATTTACCCAAAGGATTGCCCGGTTTGGAACCAGTATTCGAGCAGATTGGACGGATCAATCAGTACGATCCAACTCAAGATTATACCGTGCAAGCGGAACAAGCGTTAGCATATCGGCTGAAGCAGGAACCGAACAATCTAGAATTCGCCTATGCTTTGGCATTTTCTAGAGTATTGCAGCAAAATGTCGAAAGTGCGATCGGGGCTTTAGAAAAAGTCACCCAACTAGACTCTCAAAACCCCTATGCTTACGCTTATCTCGCCTTCGTCCAGATTTACGGCTGGCACCCAAAAGCCGCTGAAACAGCCTTAAAACCCGCACTCGCCCTTAACCCGAACCTACCGGAAATTAGAATTTTAAACGGTTTAGCCGCTTTAATGCAAGGCAATGTCATTCAAGCGTGGCAAGATTTGCAATTCTTGAAAAAATTGAAGATTTAAGCTGTTGCGGCATTTAAACTGTATGTCAATAAATAATCCAAGTCTTGTGGGATGGGCTTCTAGCCCGTCCCGAATATGCAATGTTTATTTGCGCGACAGCTTAGCAATCAAAACTAATACTCAATACCAGCTTGAGCCTTAATACCTTGTTCTCGAAATGGATGCTTAACCAAAGTCATTTCCGTCACCAAATCGGCGCGTTCAATTAATTCGGGTGGCGCGCCTCTGCCGGTGAGAATTACATGAGAGTCTTTGGGTTTTTGTTCTAAGGCTGCGAGCACTTGTTCGACTTGCAAATAACCCAACTTTAATGCTATATTGACTTCATCTAGCAAGACTAACCTAAACTCAGGATTGCAGATAAAGGTTACAGCTTTATCCCAGGCTTTTTGAGCTGTAGCAATATCTCGATCGCGATCCTGCGTATCCCAAGTAAAGCCTTCACCCATCGCATGAAATTCTAGCTGATTTTCCCAGAGTTCAAAAACAGCTTTCTCTGCCGGTTCCCAAGCTCCTTTGATAAATTGTACTATGGCGACGCGGTAGCCGTGACCGAGCGATCGCAAAACCATGCCTAAAGCAGCCGTAGTTTTGCCTTTACCGTTACCCGTATTCACAATTATCAAACCTTTATCTTCAGCAGCATTAGCAATTCGCTGCGCCTGAACTTCTTGTCGGCGCTGCATTTTTTGTTTGTGTTGTTCGGCTGTTAGGGAAGTTGTTACTTTAGTTTCCATTAGATTTTTTTAACGCAGATTGGAGACTCAGAAACCGGGTTTTTTAATACATACTTCGGTGCAACCCGCAGATTGGGAAAAAACCCGGTTTCTCGGATTCGGATTTAGCTATTATGTCCACAGCGATCGCAAGTTTAGCACGAAACCGGGCAAAATGTGTTCTCCAGAAAGTTCTGCGGGACATTCGATAATTTCTTTTTCTTGTCCTTCGCGGTAGATTTCAACTCTGCGCGTTTTACGGTTGATTAACCAGCCTAATTTTACTTGGTTTTCCATGTATTCTTGCATTTTGTCTTGAGCATCTTTTAGACTGTCTGTCGGCGACATTAACTCTAAAACAAAATCTGGGGCAATCGGAGGAAATTTTTGTTTTTCTTCGGGAGTGAGTGCATCCCATCTTTCTTGTTTAATCCAAGAAACATCGGGGGAACGATTGGCACCGCTGGGGAGTTTGAAGCAAGTTGAAGAATCGAAACAAACTCCTAGTTTAGTTCGTCTGTTCCAAATTCCAAAATCAATAGATATTTCAAAATTGTAATTTCCGGTTTCTCCTCCTGTGGGTGACATAACGGTTATTTCTCCTTGGGCGTTGCGTTCAAATTTGACCTCGGGGTTTTGGCGACACAGTTGATAAAATTGGTCGTCGTTGATTTGGGCGATCGCATTAAAGTTGATAGTAACTGCTAGCATGGTATTTTAGAGGCTGCACTTGGACTATTGTAACCGCAGATAAAGGCCGAGCGATGCAGGTTGTGTAAATCGCAAACCGGAGAATGCTATTTTTGAAGCCGGAAGATTTTGCGAAATACTTGTGTTGGCATTATATCACAAAGTTATAATGACGCGTTCATCTTGTTATGAAAACTTTTTTCCAGGAAAGATTTGCAGACATACCAATAATAAAATGCAATGTTGATTTCGCTCAATAACTTAGGAACCCCTTCTAATAAACTAGCTAAGATCTTGCCTTCTAACTTCAGCGCGTCCATGCCGATCGCAAAAAACAACAATCCCAATCCAGCCAACAAGATTTTGTAGGGAGTAGACTGTAGTTCTCGCCGAAAAAACCATCCGTAGGAGAACACAAATATAGCGTACAACAAACTAACTCCTAACTTAGGAATTCCCAAGGCGCTAATATATAGATGAATCCTGTAAATTTCATTGAGCAGAAATGCGCCTGTCAACAAAGCAGAGAACAGAATAAATCGAGTTTCCGTAGGGCGCAGTTGCATAGTTTTAGCCAATCCATAGCTAAAGCTACAAACAATAACTGGCACAGCACATAAGATTTGAAAGGTTCGAGTTAATAAAGCCACATTGGGATTGGGGGAGAAAAAAGGGTGAAAGAATAAATCGCTGACTTGCAAGCCTGAAAGTTGAGTCAGGACAACCAGAAATCCCACCAGAAATAGAGATAAACAATTGAGTCGAAAAGCTGAGCGAAAAATAGTCATAAGCTAAGGACGACAAAAAACGGTTTACCGCAGAGGAATCAAAAAATACATTTCCACTATAGCTGCTGATTTGCTAAACTAAGAAGAGTCTTGTTAAACTGGGTGACACTGATGCTGTCCGTAAAAGAAGCAGAATCTATCGTTCTAAATTTGGCGCAATCCCTCGACAGTCAGCGGGATGTAGAAATTGTAGACTTGTTGGCAGCATCGGGGCGCATTTTGGCTGCACCCGTCACCGGTTCCCTCGATTTTCCTTATTGGGACAATTCGGCAATGGATGGCTATGCGGTGCGGTTTGCTGATGTGGAAAATTGCAGCGCCGAAAAACCTGCGGTACTCGAAGTAGTCGAGGAGATTCCAGCCGGATATCAGCCTCAAACTACCGTGCAATCGGGCCAAGCAGCCCGAATTTTTACGGGCGCGATGATGCCAGATGGTGCTGATACGGTGGTAATGCAGGAAGAAACGAGGCGTGAGGGCGATCGCATTTTTATCTTAGTTTCTCCTGAAAAGCCACAAGCATTTGTCAGGCACAAAGGCACTTTTTATCAAGCAGGAACAAATTTACTAACTCCGGGTACAGTTATCAACGCCCCAGAAATGGCGGTACTAGCAACTGCACAGTGCATTCAAGTTCCAGTCTATCGGCGTTTGCGGGTGGCTATTTTTTCTACGGGTGACGAATTGGTATCGCCAGACAAAACTTTGACTTACGGTAAACTGGTAGATTCAAATCAGTATGCTTTGACAGTGTTGTTGACTCAAATGGGATTTGAACCGATTCGATTGGGGATTGTTCCTGATAGTAAAGATGCGCTAAAGGAGGCAATCACTCAGGCTGTTTCGACAGCAGATGTGGTGCTTTCTACGGGTGGCGTTTCGGTAGGAGATTACGATTATATCGAGCAAATATTGGCGGAGTTGCAAGGCAAAGTTCACATTAGTTCTGTGGCGATTAAGCCGGGTAAACCTTTGACTGTCGCTGCATTTAAACGAGATGAAGAAAAATCCGATTTGCCGATTGCGAGTTCGGATTGTCTCTATTTTGGTTTGCCGGGAAATCCAGTTTCGGCTTTAGTATGCTGTTGGCGGTTTGTTGTGCCTGCTTTGCGAAAGATGTCTGGGCTGGGCGCGGATGCTTGGGGCCCGGAGTTTGTGCGGGCTCGATGTGATGTTGAATTGCGATCGCCAGGCAAGCGCGAAACTTATGTTTGGGGTAAACTACATTTAGTTGCCGGATTCTGGGAATTTGAACCTGCAAGCGGCAGCCAAAATTCAGCAAATTTAATTAACCTCGCAAATACGACTGGTTTAGCAGTTTTGCCCGCATCGGAAACCTGGATTTTGCCTGGTGAATTTGTAGAAGTTTTAAAAGTTAGTTGACAGTTGACAGTTGACAGTTGTCAGTTGACAGTTGGCAGTTGGGGAGCATCTCATTACTATAATAAATGCAAAACAGAGATGCTCCCGTCAGTAGTCAGTAGTCAGTTGGCAGTTGGCAGTTATTAGTTATTTGTTATTGTTGAGAACCTACCAATTCCCAATTCCCAATTCCCAATTCCCAATTCCCAATTCCCAATTCCCAATTCCCAATTCCCAATTCCCAATTCCCAATTCCCCATTCCCAATTAACAATGAAAATTCTAATTGTTGAAGACGATCCGATGATGCAACTGGGATTAGAGCAAGTTTTAGCCGATTCCCCAGAAATAGAAATAGTAGGACAAGCAGAAGATGGATATTTAGGCGTAGCCGCCGCACTGAAGCTGAAACCAGATATTATTGTAATGGATATCGGTTTGCCGCGACTGGACGGCATAGCAGCGACGCAGCAAATTAAAGCACAACTGCCGGAAGTTAGAGTGGTAATGTTAACTTCTCATACCGCTGAAACTGAAATTATTGCTGCCCTTTCAAGCGGTGCTGATGCTTATTGTATTAAAGGTGCTTCCGTAGACAGGCTGTTAGCAGCGATTGCAGCGGCAGCAGAGGGGGCTACTTACCTCGATCCTCAAATTGCTCGGACTGTCATCGATCACCTCAAACCGCCTACACCAGCCTCTACAACTACTTTTGGCCAATTGTCACAGCGGGAATTAGAGGTGTTAAAGTTAATGGTGGAAGGTAACAGCAATCCGGAGATAGCGGCGGCACTTTATTTGAGTCCAAATACTATTAAAACTCATGTTCGCGGTATTATGAATAAGTTGGCTGTGGACGATCGCGTGCAAGCAGCCGTTGTCGCACTGAGAAGTGGGTTGGTTTGACACTCCCCGACCTTAAGGTGCGGGGATTCTTGGCTCAACGAGACCACTTAACCTAGATACCTTGCAGTGTCTAGCAAGCGAGGTGGGACTCTCCCCAAGCGACTTCGGGTATGCCCTACCCTAGTTGGATTGCTCCAAGTTCTTTTTTAATTTGAAACGATATGTCTCAAAAAAACTGTTCGTCTAGCTCCTCTGAATCTTTTACCTACTGCGAGGTGGAGTCTAGAAAAATGCAGTAGAACCGCATAGATTCAATTTTCTCTTGTTCAGTGTGCCTCTCGGCGACTGGGTTTTTTAAGTGGTTGATTACCCTATCCACTATAATTAGTGTACCACATCTGTACACAAAATGGCAAAGAAAGAATTGTACATCAGAGTATCAGAGGCCCAGATGGATATGCTTGAGGAATACGCCAAACAGAATAGTCGAACCAAGTCCGATATTGTTGGCGAACTTATCAGAACACTCTCGAAAAGTCGTCCTAGAAGGACGAGGCTTTAAACCCAATTTTTCGGTAAAGAGGGAAGAAGGGAGAGGGGGAGAGGGGGAGATGGGGAGAAAGGGAGAGCTGACAGGTGTAGGTTTTCCCCTGGCAAAACCCAGCAAATTTAGACAGTGCAAAGGTTTTGGGCTTTTGCATCTTAAAATCTCAAACTCTTATGGGATAAGGCTTTTACCAAAAAACCTACACCCGTCAGAAGGGGGAGAGAGGGAGAGGGGGAGAATTACCCAATTAGCAATTACCAATTAGCAATTACCAATTACCAATTAGCAATTACCAATTACCAATTACCAATTACCAATTACCAATTACCAATTACCAATTACCAATTACCAATTACCAATTACCAATTACCAATTACCAATTACCCTAATGACTAATGATTAGCAATTTGAGTAATAGAATTTATGTCTGAGTGGATAGAAATCGGTACAATTGTAGCAGCTCAAGGTTTATACGGGGAAGTGCGAGTCTATCCCGATTCGGATTTCCCGGAAAGGTTTATTGAACCGGGGAGGCGGTGGCTTTTGCGCCCTAAGAAAAGTGAACCGGAACCGATCGAGTTTTTGGGCGGTCGCTACATTCCAGGCAAAGGGTTGTATGCTGTAGAGGTGGAGGGTGTAGAAGACCGCGATGGCGCTGAAGCGCTGCGGGGCTGTAAGTTGTTAATCGAAAAGGGCGATCGACCTTACCTCGAAGCTGGTGAGTTTTACGTCCAAGATTTGCTTGGTATGGAAGTTTTTAACCAGTTAACCGGGGAAATCCTAGGTAAGGTAAGCGATATTATCCCCGCAGGTAACGACCTTTTAGAGGTAGAAACTAATCTCACAGCGCCGGAAGTTGTCCCCCCAGGAGTAGCTAAGCCAAAACGCCCTGAAACTCCCACAGCAAATGCTGACCCCAGAAATACCCGCAAACCACGGAAAATCCGGGTTAAAGAACCTAAATCAACGAAAGTTTTGATTCCTTTTGTGCAAGAGATTGTGCCAATTGTTGACTTGGAGAAAGGCAGAATTGAAATTGTGCCTCCTGCTGGTTTATTGGAAGACATCTAGGCAAGACGGCGGTTTCAACCGCCCATTTTTCTAGACAAGAAAGGAAAGGATTTTTCAAGCAAAGCCGGATTGGGTATTAGTTATTGATGACAATTCCCAATTCCGAATTACTAATGACTGATGACTAATGACTAATGACCAATATTAATCATTTGCTTTATTGGCAAACCGCACTATCAAGTAACTGATGGAAAGCGCGAAAATGGCTGCTGCTAAACCAATCAAGTCGGCTGCTGTTTTTTTTTCTAGGTCAAGAATGATTATTTTTCGAGATACTGCTATCAAAGAAGTTACAATAACTAGCTCTACTTGAATTACGTGCTTTTTCAGATAAGCTGTAATATTTTCCAAGATTTCCAGGGCAATTAAAACATTTAAAAACAACCCGAATATGACAAACAACGTATCTTTTAATAAAAAACTCTCGTGGTCGTTAAACAATTCTTTTGCTAAATAAATCAGCAAATCGCAAACGCTGATTATAATTACCAAAATCATCGCCAGCGATAAAATTTTGGATATTATGACTTCTACATTTTCTGTAAAATGCAGAAATTGTTCATCACTGCCAAACTTAGAAATTTGCCTAAATAGTTTTTTCAGCATACCGATGATTTAGCGATCGTCGATCATTCTGTCATTCTTCGGTACACTTGGCAATCCCGAAACTCTGTGATTGCTTGTTTCCCTCGGAAAACCGGAGTCTGAGGAAGGTTATTTTTTCTGCCCGTTATATTTTACAGGCTTTCGGGTCAGCTCCGAAATCGATCGCACACAGTCCATTTCCCGATTCAGAAATTTTGCAAATAAAAAAACCTCAAACTCTAGCTTATCAAGAGTTTGAGGACTTTCAGACACGGTACGATCGCACAATCAACTACTTATTCTCAACAGATAAGGATTGTTGACTGCATTTTCGCCCTGTCGAACACACGACCAAGCTAAATTTTTAGCTTGGGTGGTTTAGTAGCGGCGAGAAGAGCGGTCGTTGTTGCCCCAGTTGCCGCTGTTGGAAGAACCGCGCTCTTCGCGGGGTTTTGCCTTGTTGACTTTGAGGTCGCGACCCATCCACTCAGCACCGTCAAGAGCCTCAATGGCTGCGGCTTCTTCTGCTTCAGTAGACATTTCTACGAAAGCGAAGCCCCGCATCCGACCTGTTTCGCGGTCAGCAGGCAATTGAACGCGCTTTACTGTGCCGTACTCTCCAAAAGTTTGGTTGAGGTGCTCCTGCGTTACTTCGTAGGATAAATTGCCGACATAGATTGACATTGAACATTCTCCAGAATCGAGGTTGTAGAGATTTAAATCCGGAGGAACGCCGATCGAACGAACTGTACTGCCGAAAATAAAGCCTTATAAAAATAGCATAGCACCTATAGGTGCAAACTGCAATTTTTCCGATCCGCTCGATCGACTAAAAATAAGGAATAAAGAATCAGGAATCAGGAATCAGGAACAAGGAATCAGGAAAAACCCCGAATAAAGCAGGAAAAACTAGAAAAAATAAATTTAATTTTCTTGATTCGCGAACTCTGCGGGAGAACGCAGCTTGTCGGGTGCTTCAACAGTTGACTGTTGACTGTTGACTGTTGACTGTTTGAGAGCGACCTCTACCTGGAAGTCCGAGGATTGGAGTAATGAATAGTCTGATTTTAATTTCTCCCTCAAAGACGGGCGGGCTTTCAACCAATTCTTTCTGGTAATAACTCAAAATTACTCGATAACCTTGCCCAAAAACAGGTACAAGCCCCGGACTTAAGTCGTGGAGATCCCAAAATTTGAGACCCTTCGACAAGCGAACGGCCAACGCCAAAGTTCCAACTCCCAGATTGCATCTGTGGAGTAAATCAAAAAATGGAAAATCGAAAAATAGAAAATCGACTGACAAAGGTCTTGATTGCTGTAGAGTACCCTGCTATTGTGCCTCAGCCATAGCTAAGAAACTGGGTTTATTGACAAAAAAACTAGAATTTTATTTGAGTCTGTGGCAAGAAACCAAGGTAAAGTTGGACGGCAACTCAAGAATTGACCGTGACGGTGGATTTTGCCCAATTAAACTCCCCAACTTCTGCGGCCACTTCTGCCCCAATCAGCACTAACTGCACCGCACAAGCTTTTAACTCGGGCTGTTTGGAATCTGGACAACTTGTAGCATGAGTCATGGCATTGGCTTCAGCACTTTCTGCCCACAGAGAACCCCAGTGCATCGGTACAAATAGCGTACCAGGGGCGATCGCCTTGGTGACTTTTGCTGGAAACTGAGCCTTACCGCGGCGCGATCGAACTTCTAGCAAATCACCCTCCTTAATCTGCAATTTAGCAGCATCGCGCGGGTGAATTTCCAAAAACGGATCTGGGTGCAATTTATTGATTTTCTCTGTTCTCCCAGTCCGAGTCATCGTGTGCCAATGTCCGTAAACTCTTCCTGTGGTTAACACAAACGGATAGTCGGGATCTGGTGGTTCTGCTAGTCCCCGGGAGTGATAGGCCGAAAATCTCGCCCGCCCGTCAGGAGTGTGAAAACGCCTGTCAGTATACAGCCGTTTAGCTTCAGTCGCTGGATGCACAGGCTGATTTTCGGGACATGGCCACTGTTGGGGGCCTTGAAGGCGCAAATATTCATGGCTGAGGCCTGTTACGTCGCAGGGACGATCGCGTGTCAACTGCACGTATTCTTTGTATATATCGGCGCTGCTGTCGAAAGCAAAGTGTTCGGCAAAACCCAACCGGCGGCCGACTTCTGCAAAAATCTTCCAGTCGTCGCGCGCTTCGCCGGATGGTTCATCGAAACCGGGACAAAGCGTCACGCGGCGTTCGGAATTCGTCATCACTCCGGTTTTTTCGCTCCACTGGGTTGCCGGCAGCAGGATGTGAGCGTAGGCTGAGGTTTCGGTGGGATAGTATGCTTCTTGATAAATCGTCAAGGGCGATCGCAACAAAGCAGCTTTTGTCCGTTCCAAATCCGGCATACTCACCACCGGATTGGTGGCGGCAATCCACAACAACTCAACATCGCCAGTTTCCAAACCGGTAATCATATCCCAAGCATTGCGGCCTGGATTCGGCGAAATGCTTCCCGGTGCGATTCCCCAAAACTCCTCGACTTGGGTTCTGTGTTCGTCATTTTTGACAAAGCGGTAGCCTGGAAGTAAGTGAGAAAGTCCTCCAGCTTCCCGGCCTCCCATCGCGTTTGGCTGGCCTGTGAGGGAAAACGGGCCAGATCCCGGTTTGCCGATTTGACCAGTCATCAAGTGCAAATTAATTAGCGATCGCACCTTTGCCGTACCTTCGGAGGACTGGTTAATTCCCATCGACCACAGAGACAAAACCCGTTGTGACTGTTCCCAATAGTTGGCAGCAGTTTCTAACTCGCTGACAGTAATGCCGCAGCGCGAGGCTACAAACTCCGGCGTATAGCTGCTGACAACTTCAGCAAAAGCTGAAAAATTTGCCGTGCATTCTTGAATAAACTCAGGATCTATTGCTTGCCTCCGCAACAGCAAATATGCCATTCCATTGAGTAAATCTATGTCCGTCCCTGGTTTAATTGCCAAGTGCAAATCTGCGACTTCAGCAGTCGGAGTCCGCCTCGGATCTACCACAACTATCTTGACATCGGGATGTTTTTTGTGGTACTTTACTAATCGATTGAATACAATTGGATGGCATTCCGCTGTATTGCTGCCGATAATAAAAGCGCAATCTGTTAATTCTAAATCGTCGTAACAGCAAGGCGGCCCGTCCGAACCAAAACTTTGAACGTATCCCGAAACCGCTGAAGACATACACAAACGAGAATTCGCATCAAAATTATTAGTGCCCAGACAACCTTTCATGAGTTTCTGGGCAACATAATAATCTTCTGTAGCGAATTGACCTGAACCGTAAACGCACAAAGCATCTGGCCCACTGGTACTGCGAATTGCCTGGATGCGGTCAACAATGGCATTGAGAGCTTCGTCCCAGCTAGCGCGACGGAACGGCTGGTCGAGAGTCTCTCGCATCATCGGATAAAGTAGCCGATCGCTGCGAATGGACTCTGTTACCGTTGCTCCCTTGATACAAACCATGCCCTGAGTCGATGGGTGATTGCGATCGCCCCGCACTTTCCAAGTTTGTTTTTTGTCGGGAACAACTTCTAGACCGCAACCTACACCGCAGTAAGGACAAAGAGTTTTTATAGTTTCCATCTGGTGATTTTAGATGCTAATTTTTGAAAGCTCATGGATAATTCGTAATTCGTCATTATAGTTGGAACTGAGGACTCCTACAAATAATGTATCAATAATTACTAAATTACCCCGGAAATGCTTTACATAAGCGGAAAATACCCTGATTTCAAATTAACCGCTATCTTTAGTTAAACTCGCGATCGCACTCGGATAGGTTTGTAGTGAGGACTTTAGTCCGCCGAAAGAAGGACTAAAGTCCTCACTACAAACCTATTTTATAGTAGTCGATCGAGCCGAGGCGATCGGCTTCTCAATCGAAAATCTTCAACTATCCAATGCAAAAATGGTATAAGTCACCTATTTCGCGGTTTTAACTTCTAATAAGCCGCCGCCACCGCTGGTGGGGCTAAACGTTACTTGGAAATCAGCAGTTTTTTGAGCGCCTGCTGCGGCACCGGCAGGAGTTTGCAAAGTCGGCAGAGGAGTTTCTTTGAGGAAATCTTTAGCTGCTTTATTTGTGGGCTCGAACTGTACGATATCTCCGTTTTGTTTCACTTTGACTCGATAGGTCAAACTTTGGGTAAATGTCGGAGTTGTTTTCCAATTTTCGTCAATTCGTGCATACAACTGATTTCCGATCGCATCAAGTTCAGCTTTGTCCGAAATTCCTGAACCTGCACTGCTTGCTGCCTTGGTGGGTGAGGTTGCAGGACTGGCAATGGATGCAGGACTTGCAGCAGCACTCGGTGCAGGACTGGCAATGGATGCAGGACTTGCAGCAGCACTCGGTGCAGGACTGGCAATGGATGCAGGACTGGCAATGGATGCAGGACTGGCTGCAATTGGTGCAGGACTGGCAGCAATCGGTGCAGGGCTGGGAGGAGAACTGACAACCGCCGCCGCAGTTGGTGCTGGTGCAGTTTCTGCTAGCTTGGCTTGCTTGAGTTGGCTGGAAACAGCAGATGTATTGACAGCAGCTAAAGTTGCCATTGTTACCAACCACGAGATTGCCAGGACGCCACCTTTGATTGGCGAGGCTTCTAAGGGTTGTGCAGCGTGAGGCACAAAGGATACCGGTGGCATGGGCTTGTCAGCAGTAGCCCCAGGCTTTTTGCTAGCGGGTAATGGCAGGACGACGGGTGCCATTTCTGAGTCCGTTGTGTCCTCTTCGTGGTGGGCGTAGCGAGAGAACAGGAATTCTAAAGCAAAGTTGCGGAGTTCGTAGTATTTCGGGTCTTCCATCATCCGCGTGCGGTTGCGGGGACGGCTGAAGGGAATGTGCATATCTTCGCCGATTGATGCAGCAGGGCCGTTGGTCATCATCACGATGCGATCGGCTAAAAACAAAGCTTCATCAATATCGTGAGTAATCATGACGATCGTAATTTTGTACTCGTGCCAGATTTTCAGCAATTCTTCCTGCAATTCTTCCCTGGTAATCGGATCTAGTGCTCCGAAGGGTTCGTCCAAAATCAGCAGTTTGGGACGAGTTGCCAGGGCTCGGGCGATCGCCACCCGCTGTTTCATACCGCCCGACAACTGGCCCGGTCTTTTGTTGCAAGCTTCTGTCAGCCCCACTAATTCCAGGTTATCTTTGACGATCTTGTCGTGTTCCTCTGCGGACTTATCCCCGTAAACAGTTTCAACACCGAGGTGGATGTTTTCTGTAGCAGTCAGCCACGGTAGCAGCGAGTAGTTTTGAAACACCACCATGCGATCGGGGCCCGGTTCAGTAATCCGCGCACCTTCGAGAGCAACTTCTCCGCTTGTCGGCCCGTTAAATCCCGCAATCATGTTCAGCAAAGTTGATTTGCCGCAGCCAGAGTGACCGATCAAACAAATAAATTCGCCTTCATTAATCGTCAGGTTCACACCGTCGAGAATCACGAAAGGTTTTTCTGGTTCTTTCAGGTTTGGGTAGACTTTTGATACATCTTTAATAGTCAAAAAGCCTGATTTCTTACTCTGAATCTTCGTTGCAGGGGGCGCTTTGATAGTTTGCATATTTTCAGGATTTGGTTGGGGGTTTGCGGAATTAGACATGAGAATTTAGGATTAAGGGTTAGTAAGAGAGGTAATTAGGAAGCGGGAAATGTGGAGTCTTGTTTCCTGATTCCTTACTCTTCACTCCCTCTTCCTATTTGGTGATTATGCTGGCTGTCTGATGGAACACTGACTGCCTATTTGTTCAATTAAGATTTCTTCAATGCGAAGGTCGCGCTTGATTTTGACGTTTTCAAGGTAGTCGATCGGGTCGTCTAGATTAAAGACAGTGCCGTCAAATAGTTCGATCGTCCGGCGAGCTCTAGCGATATCCGGCAAACCCAACTCGCGCACTGCTTGACCGAACACATCGGGCCGCAAAACTCGATCGACCACTTCCACCCAGTTTTTCGGGAACGGAATCAGTCCCCAGCGGGCCATCTGCGACATCACCCACACCATTTCTAGGCGGTCTGGACAATTGGTTTTGTCAACATAGAACTGGTTGAAATTGTAGAGCATTTCGGGTTGTGCCTCCGTACCGGAGTTGTACGGGTCGATGAACCCCGGACGGATGTCTTTTGGATCCGCACCGATGTATTGTTCTTGGCAAATCAATTCTAGGATTTCTTCGCGGTTGCGGCGGTCGTCGCAGTATTCGCAGGCTTCCAAAAGCGCTTTGACGAGGGCGACGTGGGTTTTAGGATATTTCTGAGCCCAATCTTCGCTAACGCCGAGAACTTTTTCGATGTGTCCGGGCAGAATATCCAGGGAACGGGCGATGGCAAAACCGGTACCGTCGTTGACTGCTTTGGAGTTCCAGGGATCGCCGGCGCAGTAGCCCTGGATGTTGCCTGCTTTTAAATTCGATACCATCTGCGGGGGAGGAAGCATGGTCAAGGCTACATCGCGATCGGGGTCAATCCCACCGGCAGCCAGCCAGTAGCGGAACAGCAGATTGTGCATGGAAGCGGAGTGTACCATGCCCAAGGTTTGTACCTTGTCGGGGGTCTTGGCGATCGCAGCTTTGAAATCCTTTAATGTCCGAATACCTTGGTCGTAAAGGTGTTTCCCGAAAATAATCGAGTTACCGTTGCGGGACAGGGTTAAGGCGCTGTTGATGGGAACCGGGGCTTCGCCGTCCAATCCCAACAGCATGGCGATCGGCATTCCTGCAACCATTTGCGCCGCGTCCAGCCGTCCTTGCGCGATACCTTTGGCAATTTCTTTCCAACTAGGTTCGCGCACGAGAGTGACTTCTTCTAAGCCGTGGGCTTTGAAGAATCCTTTCTCTTTGGCTACGACTAAGGGCGCGCAGTCGGTGAGGGGAATAAAGCCGATGTCGAGGTTGACTTTTTCCAGGCCGTTGCGGGCGATCGCCACGGATGGGGCTTGTTGTTTGGCCCGGCGCTGTTTCACCCGCTTTTGCTGGTTGAGGAAGTAAACCATTTCGTTTCGCAGCGCGTAGTAACTCGGATGGTTGACCACTTCCATGCGCTTGCGGGGCCGAGGAATGTCCACTTCCAGAATTTGTCCGATTTGCGCTTCCGGGCCGTTGGTGAGCATTACAATGCGATCGCTCAGCAACAAAGCTTCATCCACGTCGTGAGTTACCATCACGCTGGTGACTTTACTTTCTTCGCAAATGTTCATCAATTGGTCTTGCAAACCACCGCGAGTTAAAGCATCGAGAGCACCGAAGGGTTCGTCTAGCAGGAGCAATTTTGGGCGGATAGCGAGGGCGCGGGCGATCGCAACTCTTTGTTTCATCCCCCCAGAAATTTCGCTGGGGCGCTTGTTGGCGGCCTGTCCGAGTCCCACCAATTTAATGTGGTATTCGATTACCAACTCGCGATCTTCTTTAGAGTTACCGCTGTAAATTTCATCTACTGCTAGAGCAATATTTTCGCGCACCGTCAGCCAAGGTAGTAGCGAGTAATTTTGAAATACCACCATTCTATCCGGGCCTGGTTCGCGGACTTCGCGCCCTTCTAAAGTAATCCCGCCCTGACTTGCTGTGTCCAGTCCGGCGATGATATTTAACAGTGTAGATTTGCCACAACCGGAGTGTCCGATTAAAGTGATAAATTCTCCCTTTTTAATTTTAAGTTCGATATTTTTAAGAGCGATATATTGCTCGCCATTTGGCAAGTTAAATACGCGGTCTACGTGGTCTACTTCAATAAGGATTGACATGATTATTTTCTGTTAGTTTGTACTTTAGTAGATGCTAATTATTAATTTGGCAATGGGGAATTGGGAATTGGGAAGAAGGCCAAACAGGTCATTGGCCAAACAGGTCATTGGGCATTGGGCATATATAATTATTCCCGCTTCCTAATAACTAATCACCAACTACTAATCACCCATTCCCCATTCCCCATTCCCCATTCCCCATTCCCCATTCCCCATTCCCCAATCTTATTTATTGTCTTCAGGAACAACTTTGGAAGCGACGAAACCAACGAGTCTGTCTAAAATCAAACCGACGATTCCTACATAAAGCACTGCCAGAATCACGGCGCTGAGTCGAGAACTGTTATAAGCGTCCCAGATGAAGAAGCCGATGCCGACACCGCCGACTAACATTTCCGCAGCTACGATCGCCAGCCAAGACAAACCGATACCAATTCTCAACCCTGTGAAGATGTAAGGAACCGAAGACGGTAGCAAGATTTTCCAGAAGTATTTTTGGTTGGGGAGGCGCAAGACTCGGGCGACGTTTCTGTAATCTTGAGGTATTTGTTGAACGCCTACTGTGGTATTAATCAGAATCGGCCAGATTGCTGTAATCAAGATTACGAAAAGTGCAGAAACTTCGTTAGCTTTCATCCCCAAGCCTTCAAAGGGATTGAACTGTTGAAATACTGCCAGGGCGATCGGTAGCCAAGCCAGGGGCGGGATTGTTCTAAATACTTGAAATAGCGGGTCTAAAGCATCGAACATTAAAGAGTTTGTACCGATTAATATTCCTAAACCAATGCCTAGAATTGCTGCTAGAGTAAAGCCGATCGCCACCCGCTGCAAGCTAGCAGCCAGTTGCCAGAATAAACCTTTGTCAGTACCACCGTTATCGAAGAACGGATTGATAATCAAATTCCAGCTTTCTTGGACGGCTTTAATCGGGCCGGGCAAGGTGGATGTGGGGTCGTGGCAGAGGATTTGCCAAACTACCAGCAGAACTGTAATCGCAACTAGCGGGCGGATGATTTTTTTGCGGTTTTTTTGAACCATATCCAGCACGAAATTTGCTGGATTTTTGCTCTTAGAAACAGAGAGATTGGTTGCCATTTGTCTGTTTGCAGTACAGTAGTGAATAATCGATTATTTGTAGATACTTTGAATTGAGAACCCTATCGGCTGTGGTGGGTTGAGTTGCGAAACTCAACGCCACTAAATTTTATGATTTGTCAACTGTCAACTGTCAACTGTCAACTGTCAACTGTCAACTGTTCACTAATTAGGCTTTCTTGATAGCCAGACTCTTCAGATATTCTTCTGGTTTTTCCGGATCAAACTTCACGCCGTCAAAAAATGTTTCGACACCGCGAGAAGTGGTAGCCGGAATTTGGGCAGCGGGAACGCCAAGTGCTGTCGCTGCTGCTTTCCAAATATCCTCGCGGTTAACTTTATCAACCGTGGCTTTGATGTCGGTAGTTGCCGGCATATAACCCCAGCGAATATTTTCTGCGATGAACCAAGCATCGTGACTCTTGTAGGGATAGGAAGCATTGTCAGCCCAGAATTTCATTGCTACTAAACTAGCTGCTTCAACGCGGCCAGTACCATAGTCAATTTGTCCTTTCATGCGACCTGCAATATCTGCAAGTGGTACTTTCAACCACTTATCTTGAGAGATGATTTGGCACATCTCATCTTTATTTTCTGGCTTATCGCACCACTGCTGAGCTTCCAGTACGGCCATTGTAATTGCTTTAGTAGCTTTAGGGTTTTTCTCAACCCAATCTGCTCTTAAAGTTAAGGCTTTTTCTGGGTGATCTTTCCAGAGTTCTCCCGTTACTAAGGCGGTGTATCCAACTTTTTGAGTAACTAGCTGGGCATTCCAAGGTTCGCCGACGCAAAATGCTTCCATGCTGCCGGATTTCATGTTAGCTACCATTTGAGGTGGCGGTACTGGAATAACAGAAACATCTGTATTCGGATCGATGCCACCGGCTGCTAACCAATAGCGCATCCACAAATCGTGGGTGCCGCCGGGAAAGGTAACAGCAATTTTTTGATTGGCGAGGGCTGCTTTGAGTGGTTTGCTGTCTGTACCTACTTTTAAATCTAGGTATTTTTTGCTTACGGAGATGGCTTGACCGTTGGTATTTAACCGGGCAACAATGTTCATCGGCACTGGTTGATTGCCTTTGGTAATTGTGCCTAAGGTCATCTGGTAAGGCATGGGGGAGAGGATGTGGGCTCCGTCAATGCCGCCTTTTTCAGAACCGAGTTCTAGGTTGTCGCGAGTAACTGGCCAAGATGCTTGTTTGAGGATTTGTACGTCTTTCATGCCGTACTTGGCAAATAACCCTTTTTCTTGGGCGATGATTAAGGGCGCTGAGTCGGTGAGGGCGATGAATCCGAGTTTGGCAGTGGTAACTTCGGGGGCGTCGGCGGGGTTGATGTTGACTGCTGGGGCTGCACTGGGTGAGGCAGCGCCCGGTGAGGCAGCGCCCGGTGAGGCAGCGCCCGGTGAGGCGCTGGTAGTGCTGGAACCGGAACTGCAACCGTGGGCGAGGAGGGTGCCTGCTGCTGTTGCTCCGGCGGTGATGATGAATTTTCTTCTAGAAAGGTTGCTCATTTGTCTTGAATTGTTGGTGTACTTTGAGATACTCGAAATGTGAGATGCCTGATGTGAGATTGGTTTACGACCTTCGCAATGACATAATTTCGATCGCACTGAGACAATATCATTCGCAATGACATAATTCTGTTCGCAATGACATAATTCTTTGGGTCTCTCGAATCTCACATTATGATATTAGGCGTCGATCGACACTTTGCCGATCGCCCGCGCGCTGCAAGCTAAGATGAACCCTGGTTCTAAGTCGGAGGCTGCGTCAGGCTGGCTGTCGTAGACTGTTTTACCTTCTAGGAGTTGCTGCTTGCAAGTGCCGCAGGTTCCCGATCGACAACTGCTGTCCAGTTCAAGCCCAGCCCTTTCGGCAACGTCGAGAATGAACTCATCTTCGCTGCAAGCAACTGTTTTGCCCGATCGAGCGAAAATGACAGTAGATGTCTGAGGTTTCGCCATCAGAACTGTTTCGTCTCTCTCAACCGTCAGTTGCAGTTGCCGGTTCAGGGAAGCGACATCCCCGAAAGCTGGATTGGGCACGGCCCCAAACTTATCAATTAACAGTTGATGCAGCACCGGTTTCAGGTCTTCGCAAGGAATGCTTTTTTGGACGCAAGTACCCAAATGAGCATCTTTGCCAACTGTTCCTCCCATGTAGATGTCTACACCTTCGAGGGTTTTGCCGTTCTTCCGAACTTTTGTACCCATCAAGCCGATGTCGGCTACCTGGGGTTGAGCGCAGGAATTGGGGCAACCAGTCCAGTGAATTCTGACCGGTTTGGGAACAGAGAGTTCGGCTTCCAGTTCCCGAATCATTGCCACGGATCGGGCTTTGGTTTCGATGAGGGCGAAGTTGCAAAACTTCGACCCGGTGCAGGAAACTAAGGCTCGCATCAGGGGTGCGGGGTCGATCGAGAAACGCTGTAACAACGGTTCTTTGACTAGGGATTCGAGCCGCGAGTCGGGAACATTGGGAACAATCACGTTTTCTTCGACGGTGAGCCTGAGTTCGCCACTGCCGTAAACCTCAGCGATTCTGGCCAAATCGTACAAATCCGCTGCTTGCAGCCGTCCGACGGGAACGTGCAACCCTACATAGTTGAGCCCTGATTGTTTTTGCGCGTAGATGCCGATGTGGTCGCGTTTGTCCCAGATGATTTCATCTTTGGGGGAGGCGGGGGACAAAGTGCGGCCTACTTCTTGTTCGACGGCTGCGCGGAATTGTTCGATGCCGAGTTCGTCAATCAGCCACATCAAGCGAGATTTTTGGCGGTTTGCTCTCGGGCCTCGATCGCGATATACCGTTAATATCGCTCTGCACAAATCTACAACGTCGCTGGGACTTGCCCAGACGTTGAGAGGAATCGCAGCTTCGCAACGTTTTGCGGAGAAGAAGCCACCGACTAAAACGTTGAAGCCGATGTTGCCGTCAGAGTAAGCGGGTACGAAGGCGATGTCGTTGATTTCGGCGTGGACTGAGTTATCGCGGCAACCTGCGATCGCAATATTAAACTTTCTCGGCAGATTGGAAAACTCTGGGTTGCCTTCGCCGCTGTTGGTAATCATGTCTTGGACTTGGTTCGCCAATTCCCACGTATCTATCAGTTCGTCGGCATCCAAACCCGCGACTGGGGAACCCGTGATGTTACGTACATTGTCCATGCCAGACTGAACGCTGGTCATCCCCGCTTCCTTGAGGCGGCGGAAGATATCGGGCACATCTTCGATCCGAATTCCGCGCAGTTGCAGGTTTTGTCTGGTGGTAATGTCAGCGCTGCCGTCGGAGCCGTAGCGTTGCAATATGTCTCCTAACGTTCTAGTTTGATTGCTGGTAATGACGCCGTTGGGCAAACGCAGGCGCATCATAAATTTGCCCGGAGTTACTGGCCGAAAGAAGATGCCGAGCCATTTGAGGCGGTGCTCGCGGTCTGTTGCATCCATTGCTTCCCAGCCGATTTGGGCAAAGTGGTCTAGTTCGGCTTTGACCGCTAAGCCATCTTTTTCGGCTTTGAGTTTTTCAAATTTGTTTAGGCTCGCTTGGGGTTCTACTGTTTGGGTCATCGATTTACCCTCGCTGCTGGTTTATTCCCTGAGATATTGACTTGGAGCATAAAATGTGTTTCCTGCTAACCTTAATGAGCCTGTGGATTTAAAACTGTATATTTAGTTACTGGATCTAATTTCGTTTAAGCATGGTTGGTCTTTTGTATACTTGAGCTTTGCCAGGCGCTGTCTCGAATTCAGCCAAACTATATATGGTTATAGTTGTTACCGATGGCTCGATCGCTGTATTCCGATGCACCTTTGTTATGAACTAATGTAAAGCGCGCAACAGTAAATATTCGTAGCTATTTTTACAAAATCTTGAGTTTTATGAGCTTTTTGCATCACCGCAATGCGTTTTATACATTGGAAATGGGTAAAGACACCCACAGATCCCAAAAAGCTTTATAAATCTTTAGATTTTGGAGGGGAGTGGAGGCAATGGGTAGCTCTGACATAATATTGTGACGGCGATCGCAGACTTCAAACGTCGCTCGTCACAAAATAAGCTCCGTGGTTATCACACAGTTAGGCTCAAAACATCACGCTCTCTGCCATGCCAGCGTCACTCTGTTACCGATACGGGCAGTTTGACTGTAGCCGATCGCTACGGTTTGATGGCCGCTGTATTGGATGACTCTCTCGACGAGCAAGACAGACATTCGATCAACCGCCTGCTGCGCTCGGTGCTCAAGGGAAAAGTCAAAATTGTCAACGAGCTCTCGGCGATAGGTTAAGAGCAAGACTTAAGTGGCAAATAGGAAAGCTAAACTTATCTACAGTTGATTGCTGAGAGTCAGTTCCATGTTTGCCGTCAAGCGAGCGCTCAAATTGAATAATACTGAAGCAACCTTGATGGCAAAACACGCAGGCTTTCGGCGCGTGGTATTTAACATGGGTTTGAGCCTGAGAGTTCAAATGTACGGTGGAGGTGAGTTTTCCGACTCAAAGGTCATCAACGAAATCAAGAAAGTTCTCACTAACTACGTCAAGAAACAACCTGAATGTGCTTGGATGAATCAGTTGTCTTCTCGTGTTTACCAAAACGCTTTGATTGATTTAAAAGAA
>NZ_JAEQDD010000120.1:0-14735 GCF_020737885.1 Microcoleus sp. PH2017_34_RAT_O_A
ACGTTTGTTGCGTCTGAGGCTGGTCATGTTGTGGCTTGCATCCCGCTCGAAGAGTCGGACAGTCTACAAGCCCCTCCCTTTAGGGATGGGGTTCATGACCTGTGCTGCTGCTACATCTCTGTGGGTCGTATACCCACATTCAGGGCAAGAATGAACCCTGACATCTAGGCTTTTCTTACCAGTCAAGGTTCCACAATTAGGGCAGGTTTGACTGGTATAGTTCTTGTCTACTTGGGCAAAATACACCCCACGCTTCCAGCACACATGAGACAGGATGGAAAAAAATTGACCATAAGCTGCATCTAAAGTATGTTTACCAAACAACCCCTTAGCCCAAGCCTTAAAATTGATATTTTCAACAAATATCATGGACGCTTGGTCGCACAGCCGATGAGCTAATTTATAATGCCAATCCTTTCGAGTATCGCTAATTCTTTGATAAATTTGAGAAATTTTTCTTTGAAGCTTTAGCCAGTTATTAGACCCTTTTCTCTTATGCTTTAATCTTCGTTGCAGTAATTTCAACTCGCGGTGAAGTGCATTAAAGAATCTCGGTCGATTTACCAATTCTCCATCAGAGGTTGCCAAGTATTTATCTAGTCCGATATCCACACCTAGATGATGTCCCGACGGGAGAATGTCCGGTATATTTACCGCTAACCGATAAGTCAGCATTACAAAATAACCAGAAGCCTTTTTAACTACTCTAATTTGCGCCAGGAGAAAACCCTCTGGTACAGGCCTAGACATCTTCAACCTGACCCAACCAATTTTTGGCAGATTAACCCGTCCATTCTCCACTGCTGCATCTTTGACAGCCGGAAACACAAACGAGCGCAGCCTTTTTTTAAAGCGTGGAAAACCATGTCCTCGATCCCACATTGCCACAAATGCCGATTCTAACACCTTTAATGTTTGCTGCAACACTTGCGAATGCGGAACCTTTAATTCGGAATAAATCTTCTTAGCTCTTGCTAGATTTTTACACTGACTAGCATAGGTAGGTCTAGGTGTGTCTGGTGAGATGATATATTCACCAACTATCGAACAAGCATTAACAGGAGACTTGCGAGAATTTACCCAATCCTTCCGTTCTCTCAAGGCATAGTTATATACCTGACGACAAACGTTTAACCAAGTCTCAAATATTTCGACTTGGTGTTTATTAGGTCGAAGTTTGTACTCGTGAGTTACTGTTAACATGAATCTATGATATCATTTTTTGATAAAATAAGCGTGCTAGTTTATAAATTTGACTGCGAGAAACAGCCTGGTAATCGTTTCTCTTGCGACTCAAGTCTGGGCCGCGTTCATCCCCATGCCTGAGCCTGAAGTCAGCGGCTTTCCGCTCGTCTTCAGGTAAAATGTTTGTGTGCGATCGCCATTAAAATAAATTTCCCTATGTCTACTGCTAAAACTGAATTTCCCGAATCTGTTGAAATTAAGCCATCTTGGCAGATTGAGCTTTTGTACGACGGTGAATGTCCGCTGTGCGTGCGGGAGGTCAATTTCTTGAAAAAGCGGGACGCGGGCCGAGGTTTGGTGTCGTTTGTGGATATTGCGGAGGATGACTACAACCCCCAAGCCCACGGCGGAATCGACTACGAAACGGCGATGGGCCGGATTCACGCGGTGTTACCCGACGGTACGGCAATTAAAAATGTTGAGGTATTTCGGCGGATCTACGAGATTTTGGGGATTGGTTGGGTCTATGCTGTGACTAAGTTGCCGATTGTTGGGGCGATCGCGAATTGGCTGTACGGAATTTGGGCTGATTGGCGGCTGCCTTTGACGGGAAGACCGGACTTAGCAAGTATTATGAGCGATCGAACTGCGCGGATCGAGTGCGAAATTGAAGGTCGCTGTCGGGCAAAGTTGGAATAGAGTTAAATTGAGTAAGTGCGATCGACCGATTTGCAGATTTCAACAGAAACAAACTGCAACTAAGATTAAAGATTGATTGCTACTAAAAGCAGGGGGAAAAATGGAAGACGCAGGATATACAGTCTTCATGGGCTTCGGTGGTCTTTGGGTACTCATGGGAATTGTCGCTGTGACTTTCCTGTTCAAATCGGACGGTCAAAAACTTAAGTTTGGTAAATGGGGACTGCTAGTGGCTATTCCGATCCTAGTGCCGATCGCCCTGGTTTTGACATATCAGATATTCCGACCGTTTATTATCCCACACCTTTGAGTCGATCGTCCGTGGGAGAAAGGAATTAGTTAAATTAAGTTAAGTATTATTCATTTTCGGGCGATCGCAACTGCTCCCTCACCCATACTCGCAAAGCGTCAATTATAGTCATATCATCCTCCGTCTCGGCCATCTGCAAAAATTGAGTGATTATTTCTGAAGAAACAATCGGAAAAGTGGCACTACATTCACAGATTACATATTCTCCGTTCTGAAATTGAAAAAATTGTACAGTCTCTCCGAGATATCTCCAAATTTCAGGAACTCCCAGGTTTTTGTAAATACTAAAGCGATTAGTAGATGGACTGGTAAGATCGACTTCAATGATTAAATCTGGTGGCGGGTCAATTGATAAGTTAATTTTTCTGCCACGAATGCGATCGACATTTTGGATATAAAAACAGGAATCTGGTTCGGCACCTTGTTTTAAATCTTCACGATTGAGAGTTGTCGAACCAAATCCCTTACGTTTCAACTTTAATTCATCGCTTAAAGTAGTCACAAACTGTTTTAGCAAACAATTAACAGTTTCATGCAAATCTGATGGCATGATAATTTCTAATACTTCTTGAAAATATGAAAACCGCGAAGACCTGTTGTCTCCAGCTTCTGCTAACAAGCTTTGGTAAGTCTGCCAACTGATACTAGATAGTACCACCCGTTGTGTGGTTTTTTCTGGAGAGGGATGAATGAGCGTCGCAGTCATGTTTGCCTCCTGCTTAATCCAGAAAAAAGTTTATTACAACCCTAAACTTTCGAGAGAACGGGACAGACGGGGCTCGAACCCGCAACTTCCGCCGTGACAGGGCGACACTTCCAGATCAAGTGTTCGCCTGCTTTCAACTGTCCCTGCACAACAAAAAATCTATCTCACCCTGACCGAAAAGTCAAGAGTCAAGAAAAAATATTTCAACGTCGTGCTTATTTGCTCCACCCAGTACCGCTGCATAGGGGTCATTCGGTGGCTCGTGACGAATCGGCATCGGGGTACCCCACCACTCAGCATCCTCAAAAAGCTCAGGACGTTTGTCGTAGTAATCCCGCCAGCAATCTGGATACCATTCCCAAGCTTTCCAAAAGCCATGAGGAATGATCGATCGTTCTACCACATACCCATCTAGATCCGAGCAACGAGGTCTCTCAAACCAGCTCCATTGAATTTCGCAAGGTGACGCCCAGCCGTGCTCCCACATGGTGAAAAAAGTATAGTCAAAATCATAACCAGGGGCAACAGGGACTTCAACACGAACTCCATCAAAAGGTAAATCAATAGCGGGGGCAAAACCTTCTTCGTCTGATACACCAACCCTAATATATTTAACAATGCGATTCTCATTTCCATTGTCGTAAGAAAACATATCCAAGTACACAGGCAACTCAACTGCCTGAATTTGATCATCCCTACACCACCCAAAAACTCGATCCTCGTCTTGATAAAGGGAACCTTTTTGGAATCGCAATTTAAGCCATGCAGGCAACTCCTCAAATTCTTTCAGAATTCCAGGAACCAACATTAAATCTGTTGCAGACGCATCATTCAGCAATCTCATAATCATTGTTTTGGCTGAACTCCTTGAACCCCTCGTCGTGACCGGGTTCAAATATCTTTGGATACCCCATTTCAACTTTCGCTCAAACATAAAGAAACAAGGAGCGACCTTGCAATTACGCTGTTAATTTAAGTCAATATCTTCATCAAGCTCATCAAAATCTGGGTCATCCTTGGAATAAGCCCAAGCATGATCACAAGCATTACAGGTGTAAAATCCATAATCTTTGTCGAACTTAATATCCACCGATCCACATTGCGGGCATTGAATATCTTTTGTCAACGACCCTTCTTCCATTTGTTATTTGCCTCCCTAAATAACTACGGATTGATAGTGATTTCTAGCAGACTCGTAGCGCTTATCGCTACCAGATTTAGCAACCCCCCATATCGCCAAAATAGCAGCATTCTGAGATAGCCCGCTACGCTTACAGGCAACCACCACCGCACGCACTTCGGGGGTCAATGACTGCGTTGGATCAGGAAACTCCCAATTTTCCGGAATCGGGTTGACTGCGTTGTATTTCCGGTGCAGCAAGGATTCCAGGTGGTGAATAGGTTGGTGGAGAGGCGGTGGAGAGGTGGTGGAGACTGGTGGAATCTCCACCACTGACTCAGTGGGATAATCTGTAGCAAATGATTCGAGAAATATTTCGCAATCCCCAAAATGATCCACATCGTCAATCAGCGATCGTGCATCAGGAATAGAAACATCAATTGGTACAGAATTGGGTGATTTAAGTTTGCCTTGCCCCGAAGGCTTCCACCCGTCTTCAGAGTCCTTATCTGGTACGGCGGTCAGCAACAAGGTAATAGCACCGGACTGTTTAAACAATTCCGACAAATTTTTCGCCTTGAACATTGCCTGAGTATCAGTCTGAGCTGTAACAAGAGGAAAAACCTTTCCCTTCCTGGCCGCTATAAAAAGCTTTAGCCAAAAAGTTTGCAAGATATTTTCAACCTCAGTAGGCGGCAAGATTAAAGCCAAAAGAGGCTGCCACTCACCTATCTCCTCAAGGAGTAAGGTGATAGGAAAATGATGGTAAGTTCCCTCATCATCATTCTGATATTCATCGTATCGCTTGGATAAAATCTCAAGAATTTTATTCAAGCCATCCAGCAAGCTTTTCGCCCGTTCCTTGTCACCCAAACCAATACCGTAAATCTTCGTCCCTTTGATGAGGAATTTTTCAATTCCTCGGTACATTGATTTACGCTTGTGGGAGTTTATAATTATCAATCGATGTCCTCGACTGATGCGACAACGAATCAACGCGCTCGTCAGGGTAGTCTTTCCCGATCCAGGGGTTCCAATAAGTTTCAAAAATCCCGCAAAAACTGCGCTACTGATTTGGCTTTTCAGCAAAGATTGAGTCAGGGAATCACCGGGTTCGATCGCACTTTTAACTTGTTCTCCGACATCAATTTTGTCACCTGGATTTGTAATGTCATCCAGTGTTCCCGGCTTACCGTGAGGTAACGCTGGCTGGGATGGCACTGGAGTAAATCCGATCGCCTCCTTGAATTTTTGCTGAAGCTGCAAAGTAAAAAGATCGATATCTGCCTGCGCCTCAAGTTGTAATTTTTTGAGGCGAACCCCTGCACCGATTTCGGCCGTTGTCTGATTTTCTTTTTGCTGGATATCGTCGCTGGCAACCTGTCCAGCCCAAAATAGCCGCTGTTCGCGTTCGTCACTGCCAGCGAAGTGTAGAGCAGCCCCAAAGCTAGCGAAGCTAGCTAACCCACCAAGCAGCCGAATCAAGCCGGAAGCGCCCTCAGTTTTGACAATCTTGCTATCGGGCTGGACTAACCAGTGAGGATAAGTTCGCTTGCCAAGTTTGGTGCGAATCGTTAGTTGGGTGTCAACCGGAAGGCTTGCGCCGGCAAGAACAAAGCCAGCGCAACCAGCAAGCAGAGCAAGTGAAATCTTAAGTCGAGACATTGCGACCTCCCCACAGCCACGCCACAAGGACACACACCATCAACAACCCAACCACGATCGACCCCCCGTACAAAGAGAGGAAGTCACCAACAGCACCAAAGATTGCCAAAATTGCATCCCACTCACCGGCCGCAGAGCCGAGAGCGATCGCGGTGGCAGCCGCCTGATATCCAGGACGATCGTCGTCCGCGCCAAAAAGAGCCTCCTTGCCAACCACCGCGGTCGCAATTATTCGGATAGCAAAACTGCCAAACGACAACCAGGGAATCATTCTAAAAATAAGTACCGCGGATGCAGTGCCACTGGCTATCAAGCCAAAATGAGCTACTCTGTAAGCATTCCGAGAAAATGCGATCCGCTTTTCTCCCGGCTCGGCAACCTGTAGTTTCGGTTGCCGAGCCTCCCAGTCCTCGTAAGCTGCGTACCCTTCAAGAGTTCCGTCCATCATCTTGCTCCAATACTTTTTTAGCTAAATCCATGCCGTCGTTGCCACCGCACCACCGTCGGCGTTTAATGTGTCCAAAACAACTGACATTTGACCAGTTATTTGGGTCAGCGTAAGCTTCCAAGACTCTGCGATAAGCCTCAAGCTTTTCGCGATCGCGATCTCTAAAAAATGGAAACTTCATACTTTAAACCATCCAGCCAAAGATTTAGAAATCGAGCCAAACAAGCCGCCACTCAAAGTTTTTTGGCCTCCAGAAGTAGTGGTTTCGCCTTTCCAGTAAGCTTCTTGCTGCTGGCGGGCGATCGCCTCTTGATTTTTGGCATCCGCACTGGCTTTAAGCTGTGGTTCTAAGGCGGCCGACTGAGTTTTAAAGCCAGCTTGGAGAAACTTGATATCAATGCCGTAGCGATCGGCTATCAAGCCGATTTCTCCGCCTGTCTTCGCTTGCGCGAATCCCATGTCGGCAGCAAATTGAGCCTCGGTTTTGAGTACAGAAAGCCTTGCTTGCTCCTTGCGGTAAAGTACCGCAGCCTTATATTTGGCTCCCCCTTCAATGCCCTTGGCAACAAGCCCCGTTATTTTTTCATCTGTATCAAATCCGTATTCAAGAAGCTCCAGCGCAAGCTCTTCGATCCTTTTGATGCAATCCAAAATCGCCTTTTGATTCGCAACATAAATCTTTGAGCGTCGGGCTTGCTGCTGCCACTTCTTCTTATTAACCGAACTTTCGTGAACTTCTTCATCCGTGCAATTCGCTACCTTGGCGAGACCGATATCGCCTAAGTTTTGTCGGAGAACCGGCGACATAGGATTATGACCTACAACCCTTGAAAGCATTATTGTTCCTCCTCTTTTGCCAATTGAGCTCTTAAACCTTGAATTTGACTAACTACCTCGATCGCCCTAGCACACTGGCAGCGACCACACCGCAAACATTTGAAACTACATTTTTCGCATCGCAACTTAGCCCCTACTTATCCGAAGTGGATTCTTGTTTTGGCTGCTCGCTATTTGAGACCGTCCCAGCATCTGGCGACCAATAATTGACACTGTTGTTAATAATTTGAGTGCCGAAAATCACTGTTGGAGACTTTTGTTGCCGAAGCCCTTGCCCAAAACCGGCATCATATCCAATAGCAAAAATTGCAAGCCCGCTCACACAGACTGCACCGACGACCATACGTTCAATTTGGCTGTCATTTGGTTCTTTCATAACTACCCTCTCAAACTTTTTACTTGACCAATTACCTCGATCGCCCTAGCGTCCCAAATCCCATAATCTTCTCGGAGAGATTTGATGACATTAGCCTCGACTGCCGGCGCCGATTCGCCGTATGCAACCACCGTTCGATCGGGATTGTATTTGCGAGACACTTTGACCGTCCACTGAGGAGTTTTCATATTCAATCCACCTCGAAAACATCTTGGGCTTGCACACCCAATTCCCGCATCTCTGCATTGAACTCCTCGGCGAAACCCGCCTTAATTTCCTTGGCAACCTTCTTCGCCAAACTGCCACCAAGCATCCTCCAGTTAGCCATGCCACTGTTCAAGTTAGCCTTCGCGGACTTAAAGTTTTCATCCGCAGCCTTGTCGCACTGCTGAGCTAATTGATTGTTCTTACTGGCAATAGTTAGAGCACTGCTGGTTTCTCCGGAATCCGCAAAATTGAGCAAAGCTTCAAGAGATTTCTTGTCACCCGATCGCAAAGCCTTGACGAGAGAAACGGCAAATCCCGAGTATTCGGTTCTTCGCGCTTCCCCACGCCTTAAGAGATCGACGGGGCAATTGTATTTCCCGGTCAACTCAGAGATAGCTCTTTGGAAACCAGACTTATCTAACATCGCCTGATATTGAGCTTCGGAAGGCTTGAGCCAATCCCCTTCCTCTTGAATCGATTCAGTCCAACTCGGCATCTCGGACACAGCCTCAACGTCAACAATTTCAACACTTTCGGTAGTCATGCTTCCTGCCATAAATGCGAATCAATTCGCGAATCGATACGAATCAAATCAGAATCGATTTGAATCGATAATCCAACAATAGCGGCTGGCGAAACATCAAGGTACTAGGCAGAGCCTAATTATTGGGCACTGCCCAAAAACAACCCAAATCGATTCAATTTCACAAAAAAAAGACCCCCTCCAAGAAGGAGGAGGTCGGGAAATAAATCACGAACCAGGTGGTACAGGCAGGTGAGAATAAATCTCCCCTAGGAGCCTCTTTATGTAGGGTTTTGGCTCCCTGTACTTGGGGTCGGATTCGTCTTTCAGATAGCAGTACAAGCTTTGAAGGGGAATATCAGTTTCTCTGGCAATCTTGTAAAGTGACCACTTTGTCAAATCTCGGAAAGTTTTCGGATCAATGTGTCGGTGTGTTGTTATTATAGACATATCATCTTGCCCGCAAAAACTAAGGTGGTCGGCCCCTGGCTGTTGATATCAGCGCAGGGGCATTTTAATCTTTTAATCGGCTAATCTTTCTTTAGCGGCTAAAACTGAATAATCTTCGGCAATACCCTCGGTCAGCAGCGCCATAATACGCAACCCTTCATTGACATTCTCGAAATCAACCGAATCATCCATGTCAAGTAGAGAGACGGATTCGAGGGTTGAGTCGTCCATTGAACAAACAATTTCAAGTGCTGACGCGAAAGTCATATCAACCCTCAACGAGCAAGCGGTAGCTTCCAGTAATGACAGCTTATCTTCCAAACTCGCACCCTCTAATGATTTTCCGAAACGGGATTCCAGGATGTCGGTAACAGTGGATTGATGATCGTTATTTTCAGTGTTCATGGCTGAATAGATAGGGGGATTTACTCGTTGCTTCGGACTGGCTCATGTATGCGCCACTGCGTTAAAAAGGAATAGGATCAAAATCAGTCATCCTCCTCTATAGGTTCGTCACATTCCTCGTTGTCATTTTCAGTGTTGCCAGATTCCCCCGTTCCCGCCGATCGCAATTTCAGCCTTTCATCGAATTGCAAAACATTACTTCGGGGATTCACTCCGCAACCTTCAAGGAATTGAGCGAGCCGATCAAGTTGGGCGCGAGCTATCTTTAGCCGATCTTTAGTATCAGCTAGATTTCTTTCTAGTTTGCCAATGTTTTCACCGATCGCTTGGCTGTCTTCGATCAACAAAAATTGAGCATCTAGCCTCCGGAGCAAGGCGTTGACCTGTCGCTCGTCAATTTCACCGTCAAATTCAATTTCCAACGTTCCATCCGTTCTATACTTCTCCCATGAGGATGAGTTTGAAACTTCCTTGACTACTGGGATACTAACTTTGAGCTTCATAATTCTTGTGCCTCCCAACAATTTGATTTGTAGTTGTACCGCCAGCCGAAAAACTGGACTAGGCGAAATAGCTGATAAACGCGAATCCGGAAAGTAGAATGTAAAGGGCAAACAGCCAAAGCTCCCCGAATCTTGAGCTTGAGCGCTGGAGTCAATCTCCTCCCTTCCGTGAGCAAATTAGGTGGCAGCGACAAATCTTCAGAAGTCCGCCGATCGCCCCGAACGCAATTTAAGGGGTTCGATCGATAATCAGCAGAACAAATCAACCGCAGGTATCGCTTGGCGGCGGGCTCGCCGGAACCCAGATCGAGGTATTCGCTGTCGTCGTCGAAGAAGCGGGGGTGGTTGGGTAGGTCTGCCATGGCATCACTTCAGCAACCACTTACGATCGCTACCACTCCACCGATAACCGAGAGTCTTGAGATTGGCATAAAGGATTGATGGATCCGATCCAAGCCCTTGCATCCTGGGAGGAGAGCAAGAGCCTGCTCGTATTTTTTGAGCTTGATTTTAGGCATAGGGTATGATTGTCAGTAGCTGGGAAAGGAAGGGCGATCGCCGGATCTACCCAGAGCGATCGCCCGTGTGCTTGGTTAGAGCGTTAATCTTGCGGTGTCACCCGCAAGTCTGGAGAGGCGTGTAGCGAGCCTCAGTATCTAATTGTCAATAAGCTTGGTTATCAAAAATGTCCCATTTTTGGGACATTTTTGTATGAATCATTCTTTTCAGACAAGGCTAAAAAACTGGAGCAAGAGCTTGAAAAACAGAGCTTTTGCTATTTCAGCATCGAGGAAATGCCTGATTATTTTCGCCACGGCCGCAGTAAAAATCATTGCCGCCACCGAGAGAGCGAAACCTTGATTGAGAAAGGTTCACGAAAAATGTCCCACCTTTGGGACATTTTTCGTAAACCTGCGTTATTTGCGTGGTTGCGCGGTTCCGCTGGTGGCTGAAATCGCTATAAAATCCAGAAACTAATACCTGGGTTTTAATATGAACTTCAAGAGACGAATCGAATGGCGCAAATGGCTAGGGGTGGCGGGATGGGTAGCGTTGGGCTACTTCATCGGGCGGCCGGAACAGCTCAGCCGGATGGCGCGGAATCTAGAGAATCACTTGGCGGGAAGTCGGACGCAGTATCTTGTACCAACTACCACAGGGACAGCGCCTCGACTGGTTCAGATATACCAGCAACCCCGGCAGTCCTTCAGTTCCACTTCCGAGCCTGGGCAGCAGGGATGGAACGATTTTTATGACCAAAATGGGCGGTTTTCGATAATAGTGCCACCACACAAAGTTAAGCAAGTGACAGATGCTGACGGCGTGATGTACTCGATCGAGCAAAAAGACGAATTTTACACTTTTGGGTACAAGACAATTGAAAACTCCGAATTCATTAGCCCCGATCGCAAACAGGCTCTTATGACGGAAGTTGTCAGCAAGCAATGGAATTCAGGAACTACCTTTGGGGAACAGTTTTCGATCGTTTCACAAAGACACTTTGGTCTAAACGGAAACCCAGGAATAGAGGTTAACTTGCAACACAGGTCTAAACCGCTCAAGATGACGTTCCGAAAGGTGATGGTGAGAGATCGCCTGTACATGATGGGGGTTGTGAGTCCTTACAATCAGAACACGCAGACATTCCTGAACTCGTTTCGGTCGCACTAGACAACGGTGCTAGACAAAACAATAGACTGTGATCAAGCCTCCCCAGAAACTACCTGGGGAGGCTTAACTATTTAATTTTCAAGGTTCCGTTAGGCGGGTTTGCGACTTATATTACTGAACGCCTCAATCAGCTCTTCAAGAGTGCAATCATATGCCTGGCAATACCTAGGAATATCAGTCAGAGAGGGACTAGGCACGGTAATACCTCGCTCCCATTTACTGATAACAGACTCAGTAATACCTAACTCGACGGCTATTTGCCTTTGAGTTTTGTTGGCTCTTTTGCGAATCCACACAGGTGTTAGAAGATTTGCTTGATTTTTTAGTTGACTTACCATAGTATATAAGAACTAGCTTTTAAAAGCAAGTTTGAGAGAACAAGTTTTTTGAGGCTGGTGTTCGACCACAAAAAGTAAGCAGGCTGGTGATTAGCGTCTACGGCCTGCTTACTACAAATATAAGAGTTTCCAGCAAGCAAACCGTCTTTGGCAACTAGCTCTGTAAGACCTGATGAGCATGAGCGACAAGAAGCGGTCGGTTCCGGCAACTCCACAGCACAAACAAGTTAACCTACGTCTTTTCACGTAGACAAACTCTGCCTTTTAGAAAGGAATTCCGTGAAAATGCGGACTTTATCGATCGGGTCACGTGCCATTGCGGTATCAGTAGCCCTGATTTTCAGTGGGCGATTAGCGACGAACACCCCCGACACACCGCCACCACCGGGAAGCGGTCGCAGGGATTCCACAAAAGCAGAGGTGATGCCTATGACCTAATACCTGGACTGCCTATAAACTTCCTTCCTATCATTCGCCGGCGATCGCGCGGCAGGACGTGCGATCGCCTTTCCCTCACCCCATCAAGCAAGTAAACCCATGAACACAGGCCGAACCATTGCCAGCCACATAGCAATCAACGAAACCAGAAGAAACGACATCTTAGAAATCCTCAAAGACGGCCCTAAAACAGCCCACAGAATCTCTCTCAAGATGCCCGGATTCTATTCCACAGGAACAACCATGTGCCGCCTACGCGAGTTACAGGCAGCAGGAAAAGTAACAAATTTCGGAGACGTATGGGAAATCAAATGAGTCAAGTCAACCCACTAGACACTTTCAAAAGCACCTACGACATAGACGACGAATTGGTCAAGATCCTTGTGCGAGATAGAACCACTCTCGGCTTACTTTTTCTCACGCTAGAAAAGCTCGCCTGGAACGAAAGAATGGCAGTGGGCTTAGCCGCCTATCACCGCATCGACCAAACCTCCGCGCAATTGATAGAAATCAAGCCGCGTCACGGCGAATTTGCGACACCTGTCGCGGAAGCAATGGAATTATTGAAAGCCCTTTCCCCGTCGGCACTGGCCGAATTAGCCGGGGATATTCTGCAAGATAACTTTGAACTTGAAGCGTAGTGCCAAACAGCATGGCGTGCGATCGCACTCTAGTCGGTGCGATCGCCTTTCCTAATTACTAATAACCAACAACCCATAACCAATGGAACAACTAGAAGAAGATATCTACTATTTGTACAAAATCAAGATCGACTAACAGCAACAGAGGACGATCCGATTCACAAGAGGAAGTATGACGACTGGAACAGTATTTGCCGTCGGCGAATCAGTATCAATGCTGGTCAATAAAACAAAAAAGATAGGATTTATAGAGGAAATTTGTGGGGATTTCCTATTTGTCAGATGGGTTATATCAGGGACAAGAAAAATACGTTCATGGGGCTGGATATCAAGTCGCTGGGCATTAAAGAGGCATCCTTTAATCGTCCAGACAGATGAATTATCGATAAAATGGAGGCTTTAACATGACAATTACAACTGTCGATCGACCAGCACGCATCACCGAAATGGGGAGAGCAGAGGCAGATTCAATCACGCAGGATATCAAGGGTAACTTTGACAGCCTGGGTTCAATGCTCATAGAAGCAAGAGATCGAAAAGCCTACAAAGCCCTCGGGTACAGAACCTTTGAAAGCTACTGCAAAACTGAATTTGGCAAGTCAAGTTCCAGTGCTTACAGATTGATTGAGGACGCGAAAGTAGTAGCACGATTAGAGGCTGAAATTGCCAAACAATACGACGAACCGATCACCTTAAATATCCCCAGCGCTTGCCTTCGCCCCCTAAAAGAAATTCCAGATATCGGCAATAAACTTAAAGCGATCGAATATGCAAAAAATTTAGCGGCAGCGGAAGGTAAAAAGGCTACTAAAAAACATTTAGAAATAGCAGTATTTGAGATATCCGGTAAGCGCAGTCAGGATTACAAAGCCGCAATTCAAAGCTTAGGCTTTACGAAGGGCGTGCCAGTCGAGATAGTCGAGACAAAAGACGTAAAAAGCGACAGAGGATTAGTCAAAAAAGTAGACAAATTAGGCAAGATTCACGTCGCACTTTACAGCGGAGGAGTCTACCCAAAACCACTTGGCGCCAGTGACCTGAGAATACTAACGAAAGCGGAAAAGCCTACCACTCCACTGAACGAAATCACTGCCAGCAAGGGCGATAGAGTGTTGATTTTTGCCAAGGGGCTAGAAGGCAAAAAAGGAATTATTCACAAATGGAAAGATGAATGCCAAGCACTTGTCACAGTGGACGGGGAAGATGAGCTATTTACTATCGCCTATGCAGAGATGGAGTTGATTCGACGCGAACAAGAAGAGGCTAACTGGGAATCGGAATTGGTGTGGGAAGCCGGGAAAAACAGATATTATTATTTCCCGCAAGAAGACACAATATACAGCGATACATGGCCACAGGGCTTAGCTCTAAAACCTCACTCCCACGAACAAAGCCCAACTGAATTCATGAGGGAATGGGAAGATAAATTCGCGGGCGATTTACTCGAAAGCCTTACAAATCCGGCACGATTGAAGACACTAGCACTCGCGCAGGCGATCGAACTCCCAGAGGATGAAGGTAAGGAATTCGCTGCTGATTTGATAGCCAGTCTGAATCAATTATTTCCCCAAGCGTCCAAGCCCAAGGCCATGGGAATAAGCTTTGCCTTGACAATAAACGAGTTGACTTCCGGCAAAAAAACGCAAACTCGGCGTGCGTGGCAAGATGATTACGCCAAAAACTTCATTAGATATTTCGACAAAAATATTGCCATCCCAGCACTAAATAAGGGCCGCCACCGTGGCGGACACGAACTAGGATTTATCAGACTCACTCAGCGCCCATACCAACAGTACCTGTCAGAAATGTCACCCATCGATTTGCAAGAAGAAGGTGGCATGGTTGCGACAGCACAAGAATTTATTGACACATATTTCGAGGGGCAAGACAAATTAGTTTGGGTTTTGCACTTCGAGTTTCTGTCCACACCTGCCGGCGGTAACACATCTTTATTAACAGAGGAAAACCAGCGGCTGCGAGAACAATTGGCAGAGGCAGAATTAGAAATCCAAACAATGGTGAGTGCAGCTTCCTCACCCTCGCTCTTGGAGTCCGCAGCACACACCGACTTCTTACCAGACAATACGGTCAAAGCATTGGGTGTAAACATTGTAGACGCGACTGTAGACACCGCAGAAGCCTCGGATGTGGAGATTGTAGACACAGCACTTGACGCGACTGTAGACACCGCAGAAGCCTCGGATGTGGAGATT
>NZ_JAEQDD010000120.1:14754-29276 GCF_020737885.1 Microcoleus sp. PH2017_34_RAT_O_A
GTAGACACAGCACTTGACGCGACTGTAGACACCGCAGAAGCCTCGGATGTGGAGATTGTAGACACAGCACTTGACGCGACTGTAGACACCGCAGAAGCCAATGAAATGCCGCCAGCCAGGGGAGCTAATTGGTTCAGCGAGACACTTAAAAAGAGTATGGCTGAAGCCATGAGAAAATTCACCCTTGGCGACCGAATCAAGTACGACTTGAACAATCCCGACTGGGGTAAAACACTGGATTACCTCATCACATACGGAGAAATTGTCTCGGAGATTTACTCAGGGAAATATGAACCTTTTGCCATAGTCAAAGTACGATTCGACGATGGGAGAGAATCCGAAGTGCAAGTAAGGCATTTAGAAAAATTAATGCCACTGAAAGTAGAGATCGCAGGCGGTGCAGCCACCGAAGAAAAACCGGAATTAATTGCAGAAAATGCAGTCCCTGCGGTCGCACCCCTAGAGCCTGAAAAATCGGCGACATTCTCAGAAAACCAAAGAGAAACTGACTATGACGACTGGTCGAAACATAACGCCAGCGAAGCGATACTAGGCATGGCTGTAGACACCGCCTTTCCTGAAGGCTGGAACCAATGGGAAAAAGATAACTTTTCTTGGCTTTTAAATGGAGTGCAAAATTGCTTCTATAGCAATCAATACAGGGAGATAGAAGTATTTCTACCTGAACAAAAGAAGGTTCGGCTCAAAGGAATGAGATTAGGGGAAGAATACCTTGATATGTGGGCTGTGGGGCCACCAACATTAGACGAGGATGGCAACCAAGCCAGCGTAGAAACTTTTGATAAAACTTTTCCAGACGCGATTCTCACTCAGATCCAGGAGACAAAAGAGAAGCTATTGCAAAACATAGAGCAGTGCAAAAAGGCAAAAAAAAGTACCAAGAAACCAAAAGAATTAAAAGCCATAGAATTGTCAGAGATAAGAGCACAGCAACACATTGAAATTTTAGATAAATTTCTATTTTTCAGAATTGGACAGAAAGTCATTGAGACAAACCGAATCGAATATCTTCCAGGGTTTGTAAGAGGAGTCGCCCTATCGACAGGTGGCATACCCATCATATTTGTGCGGTGGGAAGGACAAACTACCTCCACCTCCCAAATAGTGAATATGCTGGCAATAGAGGAAGACTAACAGCGATGCAAACTCTCCCCGCCCTGTTAGAAATTCCCGAGAATTGGTCTCTCGTGCCTGTACGGGGGAAAAAACCTTACCAGAAAGGATGGAATTCTAAGCAGTACGATCGCCTGGAAATTCTCGCCGAACTAGAAAGTGGCAAGGCAACTGGTCTCGGACTAAAGCTGGGAAACGGATTGCTGGCAGTAGACATTGACGGCGAATCAGCCGCCAAACTCCTAGTCAAACTAGCCGGTGAAAACAGCCTCACAGATTTCCCACGAACAACCGCATGGACAAGCGGCCGCCAAAGCCGAAAGCAGTGCCTATTCTCAGTACCAGAAAAAGACTGGTGCCGCTTACGCAATCTGAGAATCGGCACTGGAATTGCGGGTGACGACGGCAAGGAAGAATGCTTAGAATTTCGTTGGCTGGGAACTCAGAGCGTTTTGCCACCGAGCGTCCACCCAACCACAAACAAACCTTACATTTGGCTCAAAAATCCGCTGCAACATCCACCCCTACCAGCGCCGGAATGGCTGATCGAACTTTGTGAAAACTGGCATAGCGAGTATGTCAGCGACAAGGAGCTAGATTTGGTGCGCTTCCCGGCACGATTATTCCCGCATTTTGGCCGCAAACTAAGCGTCTGGCTGCTCGCGCGTCGCTTCGATATTTCGCGTTGGAGCCACGGCGGAAAATCCAAAGGATCGGGAATCGGGAAATTTTCGCTGGCAGCGGCGAGTAAAATTTTGGATCGCAGCCAGGGACATATCAGGAAGTTACTGTGCGCCGCGAAAAGATCGGGATTGATTCGTGACTATTCGCAGTCGGGGAAATGGGTCACAGTGTGCTATGCAAGCTTGGAAAAAGCGATCGCTCTCACCGGGATAGAGAAACTCGGCCCGATCGCCGCCATAAATATTGATGATTTGGCTAACATCCACATACTCGCTACAGAAGTGGAAGCCCAGAATTTGCAACGTGCGTCTCTCCACCGTCAAAGGTTGGAAGAGGTCAAGCAAATAAAATCCCAGGGCTTAGACCCTGGGAAAACTCCGACGCAAATAGTTAGGCCGATCGACCTGCACACCTGCGACTATCCGGCGCGGGTACTGGGAAAGGGCGATCGGTTCATTTATTGCAATTCGGATTTTCGATTCTATGGTGGGAGTCAGGAGGCGATCGCTAATTTTCGAGGAATTAGTCAATCGACTGTTAGTCGCCACCTTTCAAATAGTTACCGATTGGTAGCAGCACCGGTGCGAGGATATCGCCAGGAATTACCACCAATCGTGAAAAAGCAACTGGTAGAGAAGCTGCCACATCTCAAAAAGATGCCGTCGGCGTTGTGCATGGAAGATGGCTTATTTTCCATGCATGGCGACTGGTGGAAACCTCATTGCAATGTTTATCTATTGGATCATCGCCTGGTATCGGCCAGACGGCGGCGAGCCCAAATTCAAGGGCAAATAGATAAGGGTGACTTATTGTTTGAAAAAATTTCGCAGGACTTTTTAGAGGATAAGTTTCCTTTATGTATTTGTCTAAGAGCTAAGAAACAGCAAAGTTTATCCGGGGAAGAGCAAAGTCGGCTGCGCGAAAAAACTCAACAAAAAAACCGGAACAAGGAAAAGCAAAAATGATCATGGCTCAACAGTAAGCAAAAAACGTCCCATTTTTGGGACACTTTCCCTTGTCCAATTAGCACCCCTCGATCGGCGGAACGAAGCATTTTACTGTCTCAGCAACCCCATTCGTGCCGAGCTGTGCGATCGCAGCGCGAACACAGCGCACCGATCGAACTGCCGGATTTAGTTTGACCGCGCCGCCTTTTGTTATCCGCAGCTTACCTTCGGAAACAGACAAACCATCTATCAAATCTAGAATCCTTTCCGCCTCTTCCTCTGTCTCGGCACGCACACCAGATTTGATTTTGGAAGAGCCCCAAAGTAGTCGGCCGTAGACATTCCCCTTTGTGTAAATCAAGTTGTCGAAATCGCGGCACCATTCCAAATCCTCGCGGGGATTCGGGATTTGAGTGTGCCACAAACTGCCGGTTTGCTTGGGATAATTTTGCCCCCAAGTGAGCACCAATTGCCTCGGTACGTCAAACTCTGCGAATTCATCCCCGGGCTGGACTGGGTAGCAAGTCGGAGGCTCGCAGGCTTTGGCGTAAGACAATTTTTGCAGCTCGGTAAACGCTGAAATTTGGCTCGACAAGCCGGCAATCCCATCACCGTTATAAAGCAAAATTTGAGTGCCACCTTCGCAATCCAGAAAGTTAATATCCCCGGAAATTCTCGTGTCCGGCTCACAAACTTCACCGAGGATTTTTGTGCTGATTGCCGTTAGCTTGTCTATTTGGCTGCTCAATCCGAGGAACCCGGCCCCGGAATAGCTGTTATCGAATACGTCGCTGCCACAGGCATAAGTCCCACCTCCGAAAATATCGGGGAAGGTGAATGCAGGTACATCAATATCGCAGACCTCATCCAAGATTTTTTTATTGAAATCTAATACCCTGTCGATTTGACTTTGCAGCCCCAGTAATCCGACGCCAGAGTAATTGTAAGTGCCGAAGGTTTCGTCACACACATAAGTTCCCCCGCCCTGGATTAGCGGGAATTCTATTTCGATGTCGCAAACCTGATTTAATATCTTTTTGTTGAAATCCAGCACTCTGTCAATCTGACTTTGTATCCCTAACAAGCCGACGCCAGAATAATTGTAAGTACCGAAAGTCTCGTCACACACATAAGTTCCGCTCCCAAAAATGTCAGGGAACGTGAATGCAGGCACATCAATATCGCATACTTTTTTGATGAGCATTTTATTCATGCCCAGGATTACGTCTAATTGCTTGTTCAGACCTTTCAGCCCCTCGCCGGCGTAATCGTAGGGAATGGTAGCGCCATCGCATTCAATAAACCCGTTGTTTTTAAATTCTGGGAATCTATCGTCATCTTCGCGCTTCTTGCGTTTCAGTTTATCCGAGATATCTCGACAACATTTGTCTAAGTCTTCTTGAGTCTTCTGAAGCGTTTTTTGCAAAGTAGCTAGCGCCACATCTACTTCTGTTAAATCCGCCGTTGCTGTGATAGTTTGTGGCAACTCCGCTACTATTGCCATTCCCACAGGGATTTGAGCCGCCGAGGCCATTCCTATTGGAATTTGTGCAGCAGTTGCCATTCCCACAGGGATTTGAGCCGCCGAGACCATTCCTATTGGAATTTGTGCAGCAGTTGCCATTCCCACAGGGATTTGAGCAGCAAGATTCATGCCCAACGGGATTTGTGCAGCCACGCCCATGCCCTGGGGGACTTGGGTTACGGTTTTCAGGGAAAGGCCGCTAATGGCCTTTCCCAGCCCGTCTAAAGCGACTCCGATCAGCGCTATGCCTACAGCTATCGGCGCAACCATCTCGGCAACTGTTTCGCTGGTAGTTCGTGGATTTGTCGCAGCGATTTCTACGCCAGTTGCAGTTAGACTTGCGATCGGAGTCAAAAGTTCAACTATTCCCTCCATTATCGGTCGCACGATTTCAGCATCAAACGTCTGCGGAATTGCTGCAATCATTTCAAAAAGGGGATTTATTAAATCGGAAATCCCTTGAAGTAAAGGCGAAAAATCTAATTGAAATCCTTGTTTTAACTGCTGAATGTCTAAGTCAAGTTTTTTCAAAAAATCAACTATCGGAGTCAACAAATTAACTCCGCCTTGGGTCACTTCATCAAGTAAGGAAGGACTGTTCAAAGGCTTACCTTTGGGGCTTACCGGAGCGAGGGTTATTGTTCCAGTTCCAGGGTTTAAATTTATGTCCAATGCCGGTCTGGGCTTTTCCGCTACCTGTGGCGTTTTGATTTGTGGGCGCGAGGCTGGTTGCGTTGGCGCTTGTTGTGGTTGTGCTATCGGCTCAAATTCAAAAATCGGCGCAAATGGATCGGGGCGGCCGACTGGCGATTGTACTTGTCTTTGTGGTTGCCGCTGTGGCGATTGGGCTGTCGCTGGGCGGAATGCCCCACTATCTCTCGGATCTGAAATTTGCGATCGCACTTGCTGGATCGGTCGCCCGCCAACCATATCAGAGCCGAACCCTGCTGGTTCCGGGAAAATTAGATCCTGGGCAACTGCCCCGGCGACGCCCAGACCCACGCCAAGTCCTTTGATTCCTATGCCAACGGCAGCTTTTTGAGTAACAACTGGAGCCGCGCTTTTGAGGTTTGCCGGAACATTTTTAACTACCTGTACCTGAGGGGTATAGGCCGCTGGCGGGCGAATGGGGGCGGAAAGTTTTCCTCCCGTTGTAGGCCCGAGATTTAATCCCTGTCGCGGTACAGCCGTTGTTGTTGGCGCGCTGGCGTCAATGGTGATTGTTTGAGGTTGAAAAGTTATGGGGGTTGCCACTTCCTATCCTCCTGCCCCGTTCCATAAGTTCGCCTCCACTTGGTTTAGGCGATCGATGATTGGCTGCAAATTCAAGTCGATCTTCATCCCTTGCAGCATTTTGTTGACAGCCTTCAATTCTTCGATCGTTCGTTGGTCAATGTGGTCTTTGATCAACTTGTCGCGACCAGCTATTTTGTCTTCAACAATCGTTGCTATCGTATTACAATCGCATCCGCACATATTTTTTCCTGGGGGGGGGGGGGGGGAAGCATTGCCACCAAGGGAAGGCGATGGGGGAGGAGGGAGTGAGGGAGAGAAACACCTGGTTCTTGTGACAGGATCTACATCAAAATAATCCCAGTTCGTGCCGAGGCCGTAATCGTAGAAATTCTGAAACCAGTCAGACAGGCTGGAATAAATTTCATCAGCCCAAACCGTGAAAACATACTCCGAATCCCAACTTGTAATAAATTGATTTGTCCGCAGGCCAGTATCAGGATCCAATACTGGTCTGGATCTAAACACGACTCCTTCTCTATCGCCGGAATAAGATTCCGAAGGGCCTTCGCCACCGCCAGCCCCCCAAAAATTCACAAGGGTAATGCTAACAGACGTGCAATTAGTTGTTTGCATCGCAGCATCTATTTGATCTGGTGAAAGATTCCCAGGAGGGAGTAAAGATGAAGAGGGAGAGGGAGAGGGAGAAGGTGACGGGGTAGGAGCAGGGGAGCCGCCTGGAATGTTGCCTCCCCATCCTTGCTCGATCATTTCATCAAATCTTCGCCTAGGATTGTTCAAATTATTAATTGAATTAATCTGCGTCGATCGCCTAACATTTTCAATCCCAGAAGGCGGCTGATACACTCCAAAATTCTTCATGAGGCATTCGCGACGCTTACCCGCAATTGAGCTGTTCCAGAGGAGCAAATAGCGGAAATTGCATTTGCAGCTTGCTCATCAATTATTAACAAATGTCGCAGAGGCAAAGGATGTGCTGAGTTTGTCAGTGTTGCCCCAGTCCCGTATCTAATCCAGCATTCTCCCGCAGGATTAGATAAAGAAGTCAAATAAAGTTTTACGAGTTTTCGACTTGCATCTGCTGCCAGAACAACCGTTGGAGAAGCGCCAACAGTAACTGTTGCAGTAGTGTCTTCGGTCAAGCTTCCCGACAAACCACCCGCCTGAATTCTGTTTAGGTTGTTGCAACAGTTGAGCATTATTAACTATTGAATAAAGTTGTAAACAATATTGTTGTGATCTTGAAGCAAACTAGATTTCTCTTGCACATACCCGGTTATAGATAGCCAATCATTCTGTTTCCCTGCGCCAACATTGTTTTGTAATAGCCCAAATCCGCGATCTATCATCTTGGCCACAATTCGCCACCCGAATTTTATCCCGTATATTGTGACGCCAGAGAAGTATTCGTCTATCCCCGCCAAAAATATAGGCTTGACGTTGTACAAATCTATCAGCCCCACTTCAAAATCCTCGTTTTGGGGGCTTCGCAAATAGACCATCAACCCCTTTTTAGAATTGGCTCTAAAAAATTGATTTTTCTGTTCTTTTTGCGATTCCGTGTCCGTGGGCAAGATATTGGGGGCGAATGTTTCGCTGATGGAATCAATGTATGCCATGCAGCGAACTGAGGCCATGTACCCTTGGTAATTAATGCCCGTTCCCAATACCGTAGCGGTACTGGGAGTGTATAAAATTGCCTCTTGCCCGCTTGTTACGGGCGTTATTTTTGCGGCAATTTGAGCAATTCGATCGGGCATATCGATCGCCATTTAATTCCTCCTAGTAGTTCCAGAGACAAAGGCACGATTGCCTGCAACAGAAGTAAGAGCCGATCTCATTTCACCACCGCTGGCGGGGGCTGCGCTACCGTTCCCGCTGAAAAATTTAGCAGCTTGCCCTGTTACTTGACTCGCCGTTTGCCCCGCCCGCTGGGCAATCTGTGGGGCTTGTTTCATGGCTTGTTGTGCAACTTGTGGGGCTTGATTGATTACTTGCTTCCCGGCTTCGCTAGCTCGTGCTTGGATGTCCTTTAGGGTTTTGTTGTCCTTGCCATACAAATTCTGAGAGGCTTGTCCCGCCCACTTGTTGGCAGCGCCACTCAAGTCTTTCAAGAATCCCTGCGCCGTCTCGGCGGCCGCTTCTTCGCCCGGCCTTACAAGAGTTTCTACAGCCTGCCTCATTCCTTCCGAAAATTCCGCATTAGCCAGCTCCATTGTTTCAGCCCAGGATTGTCCGGGTTGCCACTGCTCCCAGGTGTTTGGATCTTGAATAGTGGGAATATAGCCCGGGGGATATTTTTCACCTGTTTTAGGGTCGATGATGATAGGTTGCCCACTCTCCACCACGGCATAAATCGTGGTGTGTCCAAATTGCTGCCCGAGTGGATAAATATTGCCATTCATCCCTCCGGGCTGCCCCCCAAATCCCTGCATCTGCGGGTTTCCAGATTGCTGTTGTTGCATTGAGGAAAAATTCCCTTGCCCCAACTGAGTAGCCTGCTGCTGGCTCGTGATCGGAGTCGATCGAGGTTGGTTCGTGAATGCTCCTGCCATTGTTTTCTCCGAATTAAATCAAGTTAGGATTTGGCGTCTGAGTCAATCTTGGTTCGAGTATCCGAACCGTGAATATGTACTGAGTGAAAGGCTTGCTCACTCCATCTGACACCTCGTTGATAATCGAAGTCCCCTGCGGGAAAATAGCAAACTGCGCGTCGTTCGAGGTGTCTTGCTGCTCGTTGAACCGAAGGAACATAGCTGCAATAATGCTCTCGCTTGTATTATTAGCGGCTGCCGTCAGACCAACAAAGCCCAGCGGGTTGCGAGTGCTCACCAAGTCGGCTTTCAAAATGGTGACAGAAGTCGCGGTCTGAGTAGCCCCAGGGCCGAAAAAAGTCGTTAAAGGTTTGTCGATCGCCATAGTTGACAGTTATTATATTGAATTGGGATTTGGTATCGAAGACGTTGCATCGTCTTGCCAAATTTCAACTTGACAAGAATACCTTCGCAACCACTTATTGAACTGAAATTCGAGCGATTGCTCGAAGGGAGAAATACGGAATTGAGAATCCGTGCTCTGGTCTTGATTGCGCTGCCACCTCAAGAAAACAGCCAATGCCGTTGACTCGGCATTATTGACCGCAGCGGGGGTGAAGGTGTAGCTTGGCACAATTCCCACTGGTGCAACTAAATCATTTTTTAGGATAATGACTTGAGTGGCGGTTTGGGTTGCGCCGGCGCCGAAAAAGTTTGTGAATAAAGGTTCAGAAGGCATGATTATTCATACCAAATAATAACTCTTACTGGTATCCCCAGGATCGACGCAGAGTCGGTCGTTGTGCGAACAAGGAGAAAAGTATTCGATACTGACAGGAAGTAACTATGCCCCGGCAAGCCAATGCCTCCAGGAACAACACGGAGAAAACCCGTGCCTATAGTAGCGATCGCACTTACGCTCCTGATTCTCGATAAATCGAAGTTGGCGCCAAAAACCGAGGCAAGATCGACACCCGTCTGACTTGATGCCATAGCAGGAATAGTTGTATTTACAACTTTAACTTGAAAACCTACTACACCACTATTTAAGTTAGTAATTGTCCCCATTAAACAATGGCCTCGCTCATCATCACACTTGCCGTCCCAGACGCCGTAACCAAGCTCACAGCCCCCGTATAGCGAAAAGCACTTGGCTCACTATCATAGTGATACCCGGCAGGCACTGGCTGTCCATAAAGGAGAGGGGTTACTGTCGAACCCTCGCGCATAAAAATGGTGGCGGGACCTGCATTATAAAAAGAGAAACCCGCTCTGTTAGCATTAGCAGCAAGCGCAACCGATGCTGTTGTAGTAACACTGACAGCAACGGGGGTTTTTGCATTTCGAGATAGGGGGGGCTGCTGCTGAGACTGTGTGGGGTTTAAATTGTAAATTGCTCCCATTATTCCTCCGGTGGTTTATCAATAATAAAAAGATTTTTCTTGAAACTTACGGCGCACAACTCTTTTTTCTTAAGCAATCGCAAAACCTGCGGTCTGCTCAAAAAATACTTAGCACAATAATTGCGAAGCGAAATACAAGAAGGCGGATTTGCCTGCGCCCCGGCACCTGCATAAAAAGTGCTGGGGTAGGTTTTGCAATGCTTCTTGTTTTTTCTTCGCATTTATACAAGATAAGAAAAACACTCGCCGAGTGACCAACGGGTAACATAAATTGATATTTATAAAAATATTTATGTATTTAAATATTTATTTAATGCGTCTGCCACGACCTCCCACATCTTCTTTTTTTCGTTCAGAGCTCGCTGTTTGAGCTTGAGCAGAAGGTCGCTCGTTATCTTTACCGTCATCAAGGTTGACTGCATAAGGGCTGCCTACAATAAATAAATATTTAAATAATTATGGCATATTGTCCTATTACATATCAACGTCTGAAACTACCATCGCGAACTGGTCGTCGAGTGTTTTTACCTTTAAACCCGACGAGTCGTTTTTGCTTCAGAAAACGGACATGAACGGCGCTTTTCGCTAGGCTTGAAGAGTCAATAAATCACCTCGACTTTCGACTTATGCAAATTGCACCGAACGAGATTTTCGCTGGATATACCTTCGACACGGCTGCTGGCGAAATCCGTATTCCCCTCACATCTCTCCCCGGCCTCTCAGAGACTGAGGCAAATGCCACAACAGGAAATGGGATGGAGGTGATTCGGCAAATTGTCGATCGCACTCACTCAGTAGTAAACGCCTTAGCTCCGACAGCACGGCCGACTAAAGCGACGGTTGCAAAACCTAATCCGTCGATCGCTTCCGGGCTTAATGTAGCCCCTGGCACGTTAAGGCAGTCGTACAATCTGGCCTTCGATCTGATGCCAGTTGCACTTGAATTAGCAAGTGAGGTCTAACGATGGCAAGGTCTGAAGGCATTACCTTCCGGGGAAACAATTATCGTCCTGACTGGGGTGCGGCGACTCAAACTTTTAATTACAAATACACGTTCAAGGTACCGGACGGCACCACTGATGCAATGATTAATGCGATCATTGCCGCCGTCGGCGGAACCGTGATCAATACCAGGGGGGTGCCCTGCGAAGACGAAGAGGGATACTCGTGGAGCCCGAGAAAACTTAAGTTTTGGTTTGAAGCGGGGAAAACAGTGAGTATCCCTGTTCCCAGCAAAACTAACTTAGTAGCAGCGTCGGCTACTATTGCAGGCCAATTAAATCAAATTGCTCGGGTTATTTGCGTATCACTTGAAGGCGAGACTTGGCGGAATATCATCGATTTAATAGATCCCACATCAAGCTTGTTGCCTCCTGTGCCACTACCCATAACGGACACCGCAGCAGGCGAGAAGGAAACGTCGTATGTGGGTAGTATGAACTACGAAACAGACGGCTCGTTTGAAATGGCTTCAAAAGCCTTCAAGATGGCTACCAACTTGGCAGGAAATATCCCTTATGCCCAGTACGCAACAGCAATCAACAACTGCTTAATTGCAGGTGGTCCAATCAACACGTCAGACGCCAGATGCCCTGGATTCAGGCAAGTGACTTTTGATCACAGGCGATTCAGGGTAGTGATGCTACAGAACCGCAGAGTTATCGAGAAAGCTGATGGGGCTACCCCAGGTGCGGATTCAGAGGTCAAGTCCGCAAAATCTGAAATGCTCGTTCCCATGAGCAGTCGCGATCCTGAATTGATTAGGGCTTGTGGATTAGCGCTGCGAGCCGTGCCACACACAATGTGCCTGGGATACAGAGGGGAGTGGGACAAGCGATTTTCCTCTAAAAATCCCGCTGCTCTCCCTGCTGCTACTCCGTAATGCTGTACCGGGCAAATTACGTCACGGACACGGGCAAAACTTATTTTTTCGCATCGTTATCGGTACTCGCGAAAGAGGCTTTTTTGCCCGAAATATTCAAAAGCAACTCTTCACAAAGCGCAGGATTTTGCGCTTTGCCACGAACAGTTCGACCAAGGGAAGCGCTACTCTGGGATGCTTCGGGGGAGGGACACAAAATCCAATATCCATTTCAACCCGGAACCCCGGAATGGCTTGATTTCTGGAATGAGATAAACCAAAATCCAGAAATTGTCACCAATAAAAATATTGGAGAACGCATTCAATTAAACTTGAGGGACTTATGAGATTTATCATACTCAAAACCGAATGCAATTCGGATGGTATCATTTCCTTTTTTGGGGCGAATCAATCCGTCCGGCGCGCGTCGGGCAATTCTATTAACTGGATAGATTTGCGTGAAGCTAAAACTAACACTATTGAGCCGGATTTGTGCGATTTGCTGTCGTTTGACGATGCCGAATCCGCCGTCGATTTCTTGGATGATACTGAGATGTCCGGCGTGGAAAACGTCTGTATCGTAGGTGTTGAGACTGAGTGAGTAGCGCCAGCAAGATTAAGACGCGCAGAACGGTCAGGGGTAGAGATTTAAAGATTAGATACACTCAGGACAACTTAGAGGACGCTTTAATTAACCAAAGGCAATACTACGATGAGAATGGCGACGAATTAACTCCCGTAACACCGTCACTCTTAGCCCGTCAAGTGGCAACCAACAACCCAACGATTGACCGTCTTAGCAATGCGGAACCGCGTCATATCTCCGCGTGTTTCGGCTCACCTGACAACAAGACTGGCGAGAGTAACTTTAAGATTGTCGTCCCTTACGCGCCAGGGGACAACAATCAAATCGAACAAATAAAAGAGGTGTACGATTATACTTCTACTAGCACATTCTTATCACCAAAATCCCCTTTGAGCTTGACCTATCACGGCGAAAACTATGGCTAAATGCCTGCACTTACTGTTATTATAGACACGCAAATCATCACCGCTACTCCGGTTTACACGGACTGGTTTCCGCCGAACACATTGTTCTTGGTGTTCCAGTCCGATGACACGGGTGAATATGTGGAAACAGGGGAATTCGTCGAGGTAGCGGTAGCTTTATTTTCTCGAATACAAGAAGCACCATTGATTGAAAGACTGTGTGCTTTTCAGGGCTCTATAAACACAATCGACTTCATTCGGATTCCAAGTTTTCGATATCGGAACGACCTGTTTTCGATGCGCCTATTGATAAACCCTTCGACAGGATTCCACTGTCGAATCATCGCTGTAAGTGACGATAGCAGCCCAGGCTTTGATGATATTATTGGGCAGTTAGAAGACATCACCGAACAACTTGAAAACCTAGTGGACAATCCACAACAAATACCTTAAAATAAACGAAGCTAGTCAACGTCAAAGATACGTTTGATAGCCAGTCAAGCAAACAATCAAACCCAGTTAAACCAATGGAACCAAGATTCGCACGGGTAATTTTAGCCGCAATTTCTGCCAACTTCAATTACACGAAACAAGTGGACGAAAGAACCGGGGGTTCTGGGCAAAACGAAGCCTCGCTTAACGAAGCCATCATGGCTTTAGAAAACCTAGTCAATCAGGTCGGCGAGCAGATTGATGCTCCAGTACAAACAGGACAGACTGAACAACCAGTCGCGTAGCACTTCCCAATTCAATGATGGCGAAATCCGTATTTCGCCATCATTGAATCAATATGGTCAGCAAGAAAAATGAAACCAATTGTAGTTGCAGAAACAGAGAAAGGGCGGGTAAAACTAACATACCCACACCTCCCAGACTTCGAGCTAAAGATGGACTTCAATCCAATAATTGACAAGTTCCACCTCGCAGGCAGTTTTTGCTTGGTGCACTGGCAAGCCAAGCCGTTTGGACTAAGAAGATGGGGAGTCTATGACGGCGGGAAAGACAAATACTACCCATTTACATGGAATGGAGCTCTTTGCTCAACACCTCCGAGATTTCTTCAGATAGATGAAGAACTGGTGAAGTCAGTACCTACAGCGGCCCTACTTTTCATTAACACAACAGTGGTTGTAAAAGAATACCTGACCCTTCAAAATGCAGAAGCTCGTTGACCTAATCAAGGCAGATATTGCTACCACCGTAATTGCTTCCCTTGGGCTAATCGTCGCTTTTCTTGGGTTGTCGATAAGTTTCTGGCAAGCCAGAAAACAGCAAAGAAAAGAACACTTAGAAGAAATTCGATTAAGGGAAATAGAGATAAAGGAAGCAGTCAAGCAACGGGAACACATGGCGCAGCAAATGAAATTGCAAGCTCAACAGGTGAAATTCCAAGGGGAACAAATAGCTCAAATTCTCGATTGGGTCTCCAAAATTACATTCCAGAACAGGAAAGACTAATGGACAAAATCTCACTACGTATTGCATTGTTTTGTATATGTCTTTGCGCTTTCGTTTCTTGCCTAGGACTGATAATTGTAATATTAGAGGCGCAGCCAATTCCACCAAGCTTAATTGAATTAATAATTACAATAATTGCCGTCATAGGAGCTTTCTTGGCTCCGTCACCCCTGCAAAAATAACGGAGTTATATGAAGCGCCATTCACTCGCCTTTACGATGTCTTTAGCGGCATCTAACGACTTAATCTATGGAAGCCTGAAATTAACTTATCCCGACAAGGGATATATTGAATATTCAGCCACCTCAGGATGCACTCAGTGGCAACAACCAGGCGATGAATGGGCGAGAGGAAAAGGCCCGATTCCTAGTGGTTTCGAGTACCAAATCCCAACGGTGCCTTATTGGCTCCCCACACGAGGAATTGAAGGATTTTTCTTTCACATAACACCTGACCCGGTATCAGAGTCCGGTCATGTCAGAAGCGAGCTAGGCATCCACTTTGATGCTAACGTGCCGGGAAGTGCAGGGTGCATCGTACTGAAAAATTTCCCGGGATGGCAGAGATTTTGCGATCGCATGGAGGCGATCGCAAAATCCGGCATCAAGTCAATTCCACTCTCGGTTAACTATAACTAAGAGGCCTCCACAAAAAGAATGATCCAATAGCTATGTGGGTTTAGCGAAAATTTCCACAAACCATTTGTGAAGATTGGGCAGACGATTTATCTGG
>NZ_JAEQDD010000013.1:0-123301 GCF_020737885.1 Microcoleus sp. PH2017_34_RAT_O_A
AGCGCAACTACGTACCTTTGACTACCAGTTTTCAGTTAACTGTATTGCTCTATATATAAGAAAGAGCGCTGAAGCGCAACTACGTACCTTTGACTACCAATCTTAAGTGAACCGTACTGCTTGATGTATAAGAAAGAGCGCTGAAGCGCAACAACATACCTTAATGCACAAGTTATAATAAATTTAAATAAATCGGAGGTTGAAATGGTAACGCTGCAATTAAGGCAAATCAGTGTGCCGCCAGGACATAGACTGCTGTTGAACGATGTCAACTGGCAGGAATTTGAGGCGATTTTAGAGGAGTTGGGAGAACACCGTGGCTCTAGAATAGCTTACAGTCAAGGAACTTTGGAGATTAGGATGCCCCTACCAGAACATGAGAAGGCTAAAATTATTATTGGCTATTTAGTAAAAATTTTGTTTGAGGAACTTGAAATTGACTTTGAACCATTTGGTTCGACGACTTTCAAACGAAAAAGTATGTTGCAAGGAATTGAGCCTGATGAATGTTTTTACATCCAGAATTACGCTCGAATGATTGGCAAAAAGCGCATCGACTTAACTGTCGATCCGCCGCCGGATTTAGCAATTGAAGTCGATCTCACTTCCAAGACTCAACTGGATGCTTACGAGGCGCTGGGAGTCCCGGAAATCTGGCGCTATGAAAATAAAAGGCTTGAGATTAATGTTCTTGAAGATGGGAAATATGTTGAATCGGAATTTAGTCCGATATTTCCCAATCTGCCAATTATTGAAGCGATTTCTCAATATTGCGAACAAAGTCAAACCGCGGGGACGAGTCAAACTCTCCGATTGTTTCGCAAATGGGTTAGAGAGCAAGTACAAAATTGATATGAAATCTTCTGTTTTTTGACACCAAGCGTTATCATCCCGTTATATTGTTAATTTCGCTGTTGGGAAATTGAGAGAGAATAAGGGTGTTGACCTTGCGATCGATCGCCCACGAAAATCACGTAAGTCCCCTTGTCTCCATAACCAGAAAATTCTACATTCCCCGCAGCAGCATTCGCCGGTAGGACGCAGAAACGACCCCTCGGCCCCTGAATCATCAAACTGGGAGCTCCCGCAGTTTGTACTGCAATCCGCCAGTAAGGCAAATCCTGCGTTACTTCGATGACTTGGTTGGGGCCTTGGGCCACGAAACCGCAGTCGCCACTATTGTTCGGGCCGCCGGAAACTCCCGAAACTCTCAGCGGTTCGGGAAATCCTGGAGCAATTTGCAGCGGTTGGCTCCGAATAGCTCCGGCATCCGCTAAAATCATTGCCAAGGCTACGGTTACGATCGGGCTAAACCACCGTTTGTCGCGATCGCCCGCACAGTGTATCTTCATATTTCCTCACACAATGGGATTTAGTCCTACTTCTTTAGACGATAGATGATAATTGCGGTTCCAAACACGTGGATCTCAATCAAGTAAAATCTACCTAATTAAAGTAAAATATAGATCGCTAACAAGCTTGCTGTGTATGTCTTTGACAGTTGACAGTTGACAGTTGACAGTTGACAGTTGACAGTTAACTAATGACCAATGACTAATGACTAATGACTAATGACTAATGACTAATGACTAATGACTAATGACTAATGACTTCTTCCTTCTACTTAACTACTGATTTTTTTTATGAATCCTCAAAATAACTTCAATTGGCAGCAAGCGATCGGAGAACTCAAAGCTAAACTAGAACGATCGCCTCTCATCCAACAAAATCCAGACAGCTATCAAGCGATCGGAACCTTCTACAATCAATCTCTAGAGAAGTTTCAGAAACTCCCCAAACCTGGACAGGTGGCAGTCTTTGCCGTCGGAGCGATCGTTGTTCTGACAGTCTTCAATAGTATCGTACAGCTACTTTCCGCCGTGATGACTCTTGGCGTTCTCGGAGTGCTAATCTACATAGCGTATAAATTGGCAATATCTCCTGATTCCTCCAACTAAGGATTAACAATAGGAAATTATAAATATGTCTAACCCAACTGCACCCGGTGATATTAATCAACCCGATCCGTCTTGGCAAAGACAATCCCAGCCAATGCCACTGCTGGTTCGCCGGTGTGGCGCTTGGACTGTTGAAATTTCGTTAATCGCAGCTAGCGCCCTGGTTCCCTTCAGTATCGGGGCACTGGTTAACAAAGAAGCTCAAACCGTGCCACTCAATCCCTCGGTAGCAGCAGCATCGGAAACTGTTGCCCGTGTTTTGGCCATCCCCGTGCGCGATCGCAACCCCAGAGTTGCACCCCTAACTAATCTATTCTGGTCGGGGGCGCTGCTGGCGCCGGCAGCTTTAGCGGCGTGGCAGTTGTTTTTGCTCGCCAGAATCGGTCAAACTCTCCCGAAACGCTGGTTCGGAGTGAAAGTTGTCACAGCCTCGGGTACTCCTCCGGGTTGGGCGCGGGTGCTGGTTCGCGAAAGTTTGGGGCGCTGGGGAGTGCCTCTGGGCGTCGCTTACGGGGTTTGGCGCTTGACTGGCGCGTTTCCAGATTTAATCATTTTAGGGGCGTTGAGCGGCTTGGCAGTGCTGGCAGATGGCGCTTTTGGATTGCGCTACAAACGGCAATCGGGGCACGATCGCCTTGCGAATACTTTGGTGGTCAATAGTCGTGAAGCGAAGCTATCCCGTAGGGAATCGCACCAACTGTCACCCAATCCTGTCCAGAGTCAAGATTGGACTGAGGAAGACGCGCAAATTGCGGCTTTGGTTTTGACTCCAGAAACCAATATGAAAGAAGATCCGAGTCTGTGGAATTGGATTCGCCAACATCCAGGCACAACTTTAGTGATAGTTACTATTGGCAGTGCGGGATTGATTTTAAGTTTGTTTGTTGGCACTCTGATCTACACTCAAAGTCAAGCTAATTTGCGGGATTCTCGGCAGCGGAATGACGAATTATTTGTAGCTTTAGTTAGCAAATTGTCTCCTGCTTCGGCTAGCGGAACATCGGGGAGGCGATCGGCTATTTTGGCTTTGGGGGCGGTGGAAGACTCCCGCGCCGTACCCCTGTTAGCGGATTTGCTGGCTCAAGAAGAAAGCAAGGCGATGCTGGACGCGATCCAGCAAGCTTTAGTCAGTACCGGGCCGAAAGCTTTACCTGACTTGCAGCGGTTGAACCAAGCCCTCAGCAATGACCTCGAATCCCTGCGCTACGGTGGAAAGACTCCGGAACGCGAGTTAGCGGCTACCCGTCAGAGAACAGTGCAAAGGGCGATCGGCAAAATTCTCACAGTGTATAGCAGCCAGCTCAACGGCGCCGATCTGAGCCGCACAGATTTAGGTCAAAGTCCTGCCGGCCCGGGTCAGTTTACTTTAGTATTAGACAAAGTTGACTTATCAGGAATTAAGCTGAGAAAAGCCAATTTAACAAATGCCAGCTTGCAGGGAATTCGCTTTTATGGCACCGGCGAAGACAGGCGTCCTGGCACATTTGACGATTGGATTTCTGACTTAAGCGAAGCTAATTTTGAAGGAGCAAATTTAACCGGAGCATCTTTTAACAGCGCCGTAATGAACCGCACTACTTTTGTGCGCGCTGTTCTGAACAAAGCTAATTTGTCAAGCGGAAATTTGAATGGAGCTAATCTTAGCAACAGTCTTTTAATTGGGGCGAATTTGCAGCAAGCAATGTTAAAAGAGGCAAGCTTTACCGGGGCAGATATCGGCAGCGCCAATTTTTCGGGAGCCAATTTAGAAAGTGCGCGTTTGGGCAAAGTCAAGGCTCAAGGCACTCAGTTATCTTTAACAAATTTGTCTAAATCGGAATGGCAAGGTGCTGATTTGTCCGGTGCTGATTTGAGCGGCGCAAATTTACAAAATGCTGATTTAAGTTCGGCTAAACTTGCCAACGCGAATTTAAAAGATGCTCGATTGCAAGATGCTAATTTGCGGAATGCGGACGTGAGTTCGGTTGATTTTAGAGGTGCGAATTTAGCGGGAGCTAATTTTCAAGGCGCTGTTTTCCTGGGGAAGGGGACTTCGGATCAGTTTATTCAAAGTCAGGCTGGTAGCAAATCAGGTCGATTCCAAGGTATTAATTTTGCGGAGGTTAAGAATTTAGATCAAAGTCAAATTGCTTACATTTGTTTGCAGGGAGGGACTCATCCGAAGTGCCCGCCAAAAAATTAAGACTTGGTTCGTAGTGAGGACTTTAGTCCTTCTTTTTTGCGGGCTAAAGCCCTCACTACGAACCTTTATTTTTCTGTCTTTTGTTTGGTAGGATGGATGGCTCCACATACTACCAATTAGATAAGAAGGGCTGAAGCCCAACAACGTACCTTACCAGAAGGGCTGAAGCCCAACAACGTGCCTTACCTTTTTGAGAAGTGCTTTATTATGCAATGGCATCGGCACTTACAAGAGTCTCGAATTGTGCTAATAGCATTCCATCAGTGTTATTTGCAACTCCAAAAATTTTAGGTAACTGGCCTGTTTCAACTAGAACTTGTCTGACTTCTCGGTTAGATATATCGGCTAAATTTTTGTTATTGAGAATGGCATTAACGGCCGCAATACCGACACCTTGACCAACTGCTACATTGAATTCTACAATTCTGCCCACAGCACAAGCAAGCCCTTCAAATCCAGAACAGGGACTGACAACTGCCAGGTTAGGAACATTGTTCATTAATGCGTGGCGGATGCCAATATTGAAGGTAGGCTGTTGGAACATCAGACTTTTAAACCACCCTCGACTCTTTGCTTTGTCGCCAATCCCCGGAATGCCTCCCCGGACATCAAAATGATAGCTAAATGTTCCCAGTGCTTCAGTAGCTGGTACGCCACCACGCAGCATTTGTGCGCCTATTAAAGGTTCTACAACTCCCGTCACATTCCCGGCGTGTCTGATATAAAGTTCTGAAGCCGGAGTAACATAGGTAGCCCCCAAACTTTTCAGCCAAGTGGTCAGAAATGACATCTCTTTTTGCATATTAGCTGTGGGTTTGCTCCCGTTTCTCGCTAAGGCTTCTGCTTCGCTACCAGTGACTGCAAATAACAGCGCATTCCACGAAAGTCTTTCGTCTGGAAGTATGGCGATATTTCCTTCGTCTAAAATTATGCCAGTTTCAGAAAAAGATAGCTTTCTGCCTCTAAAAGAGTGGTATGCTACAGACAAAGCTGGCGATCGCACATCAATGTAATCGTTGCCCGCCCACAGAGTTTTGAGATTTCCTCTGGTGTCGATCATTTCCAGGCGGAGTTCTTCTGCTAGCTTGGCATCTTTCCCCGCAGCAGACAGCAAAAATTTTTGAGCCTCAGAATCGGCAAGGTTTGTGAAGCGTTTTAGATAAATATAATCGAGTTCTTTCAGTCTTCTGACACTGAGTCCTTGAGTTTCAAAAACTAGGGTGACTGGAAGTTCTGAGTTAGGCAAACCAAAGGTTTCAAATCCATTCAGCTTTCGCACACCTGCGGCTTGAGCTAATTCGCCATTGACAGTGGCATCAATAAATTGTTTTGCTACATAAACTGTCCCTTTTGAGGTAATTATGCTAGTAATTTTTTTGCCTTCTTTATTGATTGATTTAATTTCTACTTTGCCCAGGAGTGCAACTCCTGCTTGTACCAGCATTGCTTTCAGGGCTGCGGTGGCTTTGCTGGGGTCAAGGGCGATCGCGCTGACACCAGATTTTTGCAGGAATTCTTTATAGATTGTCGGCGGTGAACCGAAGGGGTCTAAATTTAAAGATTTTTGGAGTTCTTGACTAACCTGACTTCGATCTAAATAAGCGAGGCCGCCTCTGACTAAATGTCCGCCAATTCCTTCTTGCAAGCTTCCTTTAGACATCAGCAAAACTCGCGGATAAAGCTTTGTCCGGCGGCGGTATTCTCTGGCTGCTGAGATAACAGCTAGAACTCCTGGAACTTCATCACCAAAGCAGATGATATCGTAAGAACGTAGATCCATGAGCATTATTTAATCACGTCTCCCGATCGCCATTTTGTCGATCTGCATCTCAATTTTTGCCATCAAACTCTCTGTCTGTTCCAAATAAGGCCGCATCTTTCCTAATTTTTTTGATAATTTTCACACATTTCGGGACGCAAAAATCGGGATTTTCGGGAAAATCTTGCGTTTAGGGCGATCGCGATCGGTGAAAAAACTCGGTTGGCGATCGCCCGCAGGCTGCGTCATTCTGGCACTCTTTCCTCTCAATTAGCTTATATTATCAGGATCTATCCCCAACTCGCGCAATCGTTCAGCTAGTCGATCGGCGCGCTGGGCTAATTCCTTCACCTGTTCTTCAGGAGTCAGATAGCGTTTGCCATCCGCATCGTACCAATACAACCATTCCCTTGTCACCCCAGAATAATTGCCCCTTTCACAACCAATTCCCAAACCAATTTCTGGCATCCAAACTAGATTTCCTGGCTGTAACTCATACTTGCCATTGACTAACTTATGTACTTCCAAACGGGGTTTGCGGCGGCGAGAAGAATAAATGACATAGTAAAGTATGCCTAAACTTTGATATTCTTCCAACTTGGCGGTATATTCGTTGCGATAAGTTGGGGAAACAACTTCGAGGACAAAAGTTGGCATCACTTTTTCCTCCCATACCGCGTAACTGGGACGCAATTCTTCGTCATAAAACCTTTCCACACCTAAACTCAAGAAAGCATCTGGCACAATAGCTGGTTTGTCAGGGTGATGGTAAAGACCCATATCTATGCCAAAAAACCAGTCCATGCGTTCTGCCCAAATTATGAGCAATATTGCTTTCAGCAATCCTGGTATTAATTCTTGCAGTTCGTTATCCACTGGTGTTTCATCTGAGTCTGGTAGTTCTTCTGCTGAGGGCCAGTGCTTCGGGAAGTTGTAATTTAACATGGCGGCTTTTCTCAAAACTCATTAATATTATAGCATTGAGTTGTTGGGTGTTCTTTTGTATTTGATTAAGAATATTATGGATCGCAAAGACGCTAAGTAAGAAAAGGAAGAAAAGCAAGATGATAGGTAATATTGACTTATTTGATCTGAATTAATTTTTGTAAAATATCGGCCCAGAGTTGCGCGATCGACTAAACTATGTCTAAGCAGTCGGTTCTAATGGGGAACAGCCATTAGAGGAAACGGGGAAAGTTTGGTGCAAATCCAACGCTGTCCCGCAACTGTAATGAGGTTTGTAGTAAGGACTTCAGTCCTCTACCTCTCAAGTCAGAACGCCCGCCGATGTGTTGGTTCACATAGTCTCATCCGCGAGGTACTTGATGAAGGCGCGAAATCGGAAATTAGTCAGCCTGGGATTGATGGCTGGCTTGAGTTGTTATCTTGTCTTGGGTTCGGCAACACCGGCCGCTGCTATGCACATTTCAGAAGGTTTTTTGCCTGTACAATGGGCTGCGTTTTGGTGGATGGTGGCTTTGCCTTTTTTTGTGTTGGGTTTGCGTGAAATTACTCGCATCACCAAAGAACACCCGGAACTTAAATTATTACTAGCTTTGGCGGGTGCGTTTACTTTTGTGCTTTCTGCTTTAAAAATTCCATCGGTAACGGGGAGTTGTTCTCACCCAACGGGTACGGGTTTGGGTGCAATTTTGTTCGGCCCTTCGGTGATGGCTGTACTTGGTGCTTTAGTGCTGTTGTTTCAAACGTTATTGTTAGCGCACGGCGGGCTGACAACGTTGGGGGCGAATATGTTTTCGATGGCGATTGTTGGGCCGTTTGCTGCATATTTTATCTATCAATTGCTGATGCGAACTGGTAAACAAAGGTTGGCAATTTTTTGTGCGGCTGCTTTGGCAGATTTGCTGACTTATGTGGTGACTTCGATGCAGTTGGCATTGGCTTTTCCGGCAGCGAGTGGCGGTTTTATGGCTTCGTTTCTCAAGTTTGCTAGTATCTTTGCGATTACTCAAGTACCTCTGGCGATTAGTGAGGGATTGCTGACTTTATTGGTTTGGAATTGGCTGCATTCTTACGGAAAACCAGAGTTAGAAATTCTGAAATTATTGAAACAGGAGTCATAAAGTCGTGAATCAAAAACCTACAAAAAATCAGCAAGCTAGTTCGCAACAAAATTGGATGTTAGTAATTGCAGTTGTCGCCCTTGCGGTGATTCCCCTAGTTTTTGTGCGGGGTGAATACGGCGGATCGGACGATCGCGCACAGAAAGCAATTACCGAAATTCAACCCGATTATAAACCTTGGTTTAATCACTTGTTTGAACCGCCTAGCGCTGAAATTGCCAGTTTATTATTTGCGACTCAGGCGGCGCTGGGGGCTGGTGCGATCGGATATGCGATCGGGCTTTATAAAGGCCGATCGCAATCTCAGCAATCTGATGATAAATCGCCGCTGGAATGAATCATCAGATTGATAGTCTGGCTTACACCAATCGTTTGCGTGGGTTGCCGCCAACTCACAAATTATCGTTTGCGATCGCCCTTTTGATTCTATCTCTGCTTTCTGGGGCGATCGTCCAATTGTCGATCGCCCTGTGGTTAGCAGTCTGGATCATCATCTACGCGGGCATTCCGGGGAAACTATATCTGCGGTTGTTGTCGCTACCGTTGATGTTTTTGTTGACGAGTTTGCCTGCTTTGGCGATTAATGGAATTGAGTTAAATCAAATCCAGACAATGCAGTGGGATATTTGGCAAAGTTGGGGAATTAGCATCGGCAATTTGTATCTGTATGTGAGTCGCACAGGCTTATACCAAGTGAGCCTATTATTTCCGCGCACCTTGGCATCGACAAGTTGTATGTACTTCATTTTGTTGACGGTGCCATTTACAGAAACCTTGCAAATCCTCAGAAAATTGCGCTTTCCGGCTTTGCTGACAGAACTCTTGTTGTTGATGTATCGGTTTATTTTTAGCTTATTGGCGATCGCAGATGAACTTTGGATCGCCCAAAACTCGCGCTGTGGCTATCGCACTTGGAAACTGGGAATGCGTAGTTTAGGCATTTTAATCGGGCAATTACTTCAGCGAACTTTGGTAAATTACCGTCAAGTTTCGTTGAGTTTAGCATCGCGTGGCTTTAATGGAGAATTGCGGGTTTGGCATTCTTCCCCTTACAAAACTTCGCGAAGATATACATTTGAAGCCGTGTTTGGGTGCACGGTTTTAACTTTGTTAAGTGTGTTATTTCAAAGTTGAAAATAAATAAAGAAATGAGGAGACGGCAGTGCCGTGTCTCTACAATATGATTTTGGGTAGGGACACGGCATTGCCGTCTCCTCTATCCTGAGTGAAGATATGACTTTTATGAACATAATCAATGACTTTAATGAATTGACTCCACAAGAAACCTGTTGAATAATTGTAGTCAACACTTATCTTGTGGAAATCCTATGATAAATAAACGACTCCTCAAAAAAATAGCTTTTTCATTACTAGCATCATTAAGCCTACTGTTAGTCACAGTAACTCATGCAGCGGCCCAACAACTACCGTTTTACTGGGACAACATCAATGTTGCGATCGACGTTCAGACAAACGGAGATATGTTAGTCACCGAAACGCAAAAATATGTATTCACCGCAGCCTACAACAATGAACGATATCGCTATATTCCTTTAGATAAAGTCGATGCAATTCAAGATGTGACCGTTACCGAAAACAATCAAATAATTCCGAGTAGCACTGGAACTGAAAACAATCAACTTTGGATTCGTTGGCAACATGAATTAAAACCGCCAGACTCACATATTTTTGTCATCAAATATCGCGTGGTAGGTGGATTGCAGCTAGAAGGTGGGAATACTTTAGTTTATTGGAAAGCCATTGCAGCGGGTCGGAAAGCGCCAGTTAATACTGGAAAAGTTACGGTGAAATTACCAGATGCTTTGTCAGGGAAAGTTCTCTCCTTTACGAATTTTGGTGCAGCAGCAGTTCCTCGTCAAGTAGATACTAAGACATTTGAATTTGTCGCAAGTCAGGCTATTCAACCCGAACAAGAATTAGAAGTGCAGATTGCATTTCCCCAGGCAATTCTGAATATACGTCAACCTACTTGGCAACAAAATGGTAATCAATCTCAATCTACTTCGGAAAAAGCGGGCTTTCCCATGATTTTTGTAATGTTTTGGTTCGGGTTTGTGATGTTTTCGATTAGTGGCAGTGCTCGCAGTGATAGTCTTAGTAGCGGTGGTAGCGACTATGACAGTGGCGGCGGTGGTGGCGGTGGCGGTGGCGGTGGCGGCGGTGGCGGTGGTGGCGGTGGTGGCGGTGGTGGCGGTTGATGTCAACGGGACTTACGCCACAATCAAAGAAACCGGGTTTTTAGCTAATCTGTGGGTTATAGCGAAGTATTTCGGAAAAAACCCGGTTTCTGACTATCCGTTGATATATTGATATCACCCAAATTTAGGAGACGGCAGTGCCGTTTCCCTACAAATAATCGGGTAGGGAAATGGCATTTCCGTGTCCGAATTTGCTTGATTTTGAGATAAACCGATCGCACTCCCTACAAAATCATATTCAAAATATGACTTTTATGAACATAATTCATGACTTTAATGAATTGACTCCACAAGATAACTGTTGAATAATTGTAGTCAACACTTATCTTGTGGAAATCCTATGATAAATAAACGACTTCTCAAAAAAATAGTTTTTTCATTACTAGCATCATTAAGCCTACTGTTAGTCACAGTAACTCATGCAGCGGCCCAACAACTACCGTTTTACTGGGATAACATCAATGTTGCGATCGATGTTCAGACCAACGGAGATATGTTAGTTACGGAAACGCAAAAATATGTATTCACAGCAGCATACAACAATGAACGGTATCGCTATATTCCGTTAGATAAAGTCGATGCAATTCAAGATGTCACTGTTTCTGAAAATAATCAAATAATTCCGAGTACCACTGGCAATGAAAACAATCAACTTTGGATTCGTTGGCAACATGAATTAAAACCGCCAGACACACATACTTTTGTGATCAAATATCGTGTGGTAGGTGGATTGCAGTTAGATGGTGGGAATACTCAAGTTTATTGGAAAGCTATTGCAGCAGGTCGAAAAGCTCCAATCAATAGCGGAAAAGTTACGGTGAAATTACCAGCAGCTTTATCAGGGAAAGTTCTGTCGTTTACCAATTTTGGTGCAGCAGCAGTTCCCCGTCAAGTAGATCCTAAAACTTTTGAATTTGTGGCAAGTCAGCCTATTCAACCCGAACAAGAATTAGAAGTGCAGATTACATTTCCGCAGGCGATTCTGAATGTACCTACACCTGGTTGGCAACAAAGTGGCAACCAGGGAGGAGAAGGCTCTTTCATAAATAACATAATGGGTGTAATCGGTTTTTTGCTAGTTGGTTTGGTATTGTTTATGTCCGTAGTGTTTTTTCCGTTGATGATTCTTCTCTTTGTGTTGACTTTCAGCGTCATTATTTACCAAGGAATCAAGAAATCAATCAATGATCGACAATGCCCTGAGTGCAAAACGTTCAATCTTAAACGGACTTATCAAGTTTTGATTCCTGCAACTACTAGCACTTCAGGAAACAGGTATGTTACCCATCACTGTGGAAACTGCTCTTACCATCAGGAGTACGAAGAAGTAATTCCAGTCATTATCATTAGTAGCGGTGGTGATGGCGGTGGTGGCGGCGGTGGCGGCGGTGGTGGCGGTGGTGGCGGTGGCGGCGGTGGTGGTGGTGGTGGTTGATATCAACAGGAGTTACGCATCACAACCAAAGAAACCGGGTTTTTAGCTAATCTATGGATTATAAACGAAGTCTTTCGGAAAAAACCCGGTTTCTGGCCACCCATATTCCAAATATGACTTTTATGAGCATAACTCATGACTTTAATGAATTGACTCCAACAGAAATCTATTGAATACTGATTGTAGTAAACAAATTTCCCGTACCTTTTCGCTTAAAGCAGGTTAAAAACTATGACTAAATCACGTTGGCTTCGCAAGCTTTTACCCTTAGCAGCATCTTTCGCAACCACGATCGCACTAGCAGGCACTTTTGCCCCACCAACTCCCGCACAAACCAATCCGCCACCTCCCCAACCCCAACCAGTCCAACCAGCGACAGAAGAAGGTTTTACCATCCCGATTTGGATCTTTCCCGTAGGCGCAATGTTCCTTGTGTTCATGTTTATCCCCAAAATTGGTTGGACTTTGGGCTTAATTGCGATCGGCGAACGAGAAGTAGGCATTGTTACCAAGAAATTCTCCAGTAAAAACTTGCCATCCAGTAGATTAATTGCACTCGATGGCGAAGGAGGTTTGCAAGCAGATACCCTTCCTCCCGGCTGGCATTTTGGTTATTTTCCCTGGCAATATAGCGTTCGCAAAGAACCTGTTGTTGTAGTCCCTCAAGATGAAATTGGTTTAATTATTGCTAATGACGGAGCCACCATTCCTTCCGATCGCATTTTAGGCAAAGTCGTCGATTGCGACAACTACCAAAATGCCCGCAAATTCCTCACCGACGGTGGCGAAAAAGGACGGCAACTAGCAATTCTCACCACTGGTACTTATCGAATCAATACGGCTGTATTTGAGGTGATTACTTCAGCTAATGCCGCTGCAAAAGGTATGCAGCCATCGGAACTTCATCTATACAAACTTGCTCCCGATCTCGTGGGAATTGCCAACGTGCTCGACGGAGTTCCGATTGATGAAGGTGAAATCGCTGGGCCGATAATTCCCGGTCACGACAACTTCCAAAAAGCGCAATCCTTCATCAAGGGTGGCGGGCGCAGGGGCTTGCAAGAACAGGTAATTTTATCCGGTTCTTGGAACCTGAACCCTTGGTTTGTGAAAGTTGAAGAGGTGAAAATGACCGAAGTGCCGATCGGCTATGTTGGCGTAGTCATTTCCTATGTAGGGGAATCGCACAAAGATGTAAGTGGTGTGGCTTTTACCCACGGAAATCTTGTCAACAAAGGTGATAAAGGCGTGTGGGTAGAACCGCTTTACCCAGGCAAACATCCGATCAATACAAAGGTGATGAAAGTCGAACTTGTTCCCACTACTGATGTAGTTTTAAACTTCACAACACGGTTCAGCGGAGAACACGGCTACGACTCGAAATTAAGCGCTTTGAAATTGCTTTCTTTTGACGGATTTACCTTTGAGTTAGAAGTTTTTCAAATCATTCATATCGGTACTTTGGATGCACCGAGAGTCATTTCGCGGCAAGGTTCGATGCAAAATCTGATTGACCAAGTGCTGCGTCCAATTGTGGGCAATTACTTTCGGAATTCGGCTCAAGAATATACGATTCTCGACTTTTTAATCGCACGCAGCGAACGCCAAGCAGAGGCCGCCGAACACGTCCGTCAAGCCCTACGTGCCTATGACGTGCAGGCTGTGGACACGCTGATCGGTTTGATTTCGCCGCCAGCAGAGTTGATGCAAACATTGACCGATCGCAAAATTGCTCAGGAACAGGAAAAAACCTACGAAGTACAGCGGATTTCAGAGTATCAGCGTCAAGAATTGGTGCGCGCAACTGCGATCGCAAACATTCAAAATCAGGTGGTGGCGGCCGAACAAGGGGTTAAAATTGCTCAATTGAGTGCAACTGCTGCGATCGAACACGCAAGTGGTGAAGCTGAAGGGATTCGGTTGATGGGACAAGCAAAAGCGGATGCCTATCAAGTTGGTGTCAACGCTCTCGGTACGCAGAGTTATACGCTGCTGCAATTGATGCAAGCTGTCTCGGATGGTAGCGTTCGCGTTGTTCCCGATGTCACAGTCAATGGTAACGGCGGTAGTGGGGGTTTGTTGGATGGTTTGATGGCAATGTTGCTGCGGAATGAAACCAGTAAAAATGGAGATAATGGAGCACAATCACCTGTAATTAATGTGAAGAAATCTAAGTCTGTTGTTGTGGAACCTGTGGCCGAATCACCAGTAGCAAAAGTGCATTCGGTGGAGTCGCCGGAGTCTCCTAATCATTCGCCAGTTGCTCAGTCTGTGGCTGTTGCTGAGACTGATATTGATGCAGCATTTGGTGAATTGTTAGATATTTGAGTTGAGTGTAATTGGTAGAGAGGACGACTGTCCTCTCTGAAGGCTTTTTGTCTAAAACTTTACTATTTAGGGAATTAGAGGTGCAAAATTATGAAGTTTATGGTTATGCAGAAATACGTGAATTTGTCAAGGTTGGTGGCGGTAGTTGCTTTTAGTGCGATCGGTCTAGGATCGTGTGGAAATATATCTTTCCCATCAGTCGCACAGACGCAACCCGCAAACAAAACATTTGGTGATTGGTGTCGCGAAAAAGCTTCTTTAAGTCCTGAAGCTAAACATACTGTTGAAGTGTTGTTGCGGAAAGCTAAGACTACTGAGTGCGATGCAGCCGATCGGAAACTTTCAAGTCTTACAGAACTCGACCTCGATAACAATGACATCAGCGACATCAAACCCTTGCAATCTTTGACTAAACTAACTGATCTAGGCCTCAGTAAAAATGAAATCAGCGACATCAAATCCTTGGAATCTCTGACTAAACTGACTTCGCTCGGACTCTACAACAATCAAATCAGTGACATTAAACCGTTACAGTCGTTGACTAAGCTGTTTTTTCTCACTCTTGACAACAATCAAATCAGTGACATCAAACCCTTACAATCCTTGATTGAACTGGATTATCTCAGTCTTAGCTACAATCAAATCAGGAACATCCAACCCTTACAATCTTTGACTAGCGTGACTTTTATCGAACTCGGCACTAATCAAATCAGCGATATCAAACCGCTAGAATCCTTGACTAACCTGACTAATATCGGTCTCGACAACAATAAAATTAGTGACATCAAACCGTTGCAATCTTTGACTAGACTGTCTAGCCTCGGTCTCAATAACAATAAAATCAGTGATATCAAACCGTTGCAATTTTTGACTAAACTATCTAGCCTAGGTCTCGAAAACAATAAAATTAGTGACATCAAACCCTTGCAATCTTTGACTAAGCTAACTGGGATCGGTCTCGGCGGAAATCCGATCGCCCCCAAAACTTGCCCTCTCAGACCAGAGTCTATCTGTAATTGGGTATCACTACCTAAATCATAAAACTTTACTGTTCGGAAAATTATAGACACAAAATTATGAAATTTATAGCTGGACAGAAACACATGAATTTACCAAAGCCGATCGCACTTACTTGTAGTCCACTCATCGCTGTAGCATTATTATTTAGTTGCTTTTTCAAGATCCATCGATAATGTCTCGAATTTGATTGGCTGGAATGTCATCTTGGTCTGACTTCGAGTAGATAACGACGAGTAAGATGTAGGTATCACCGCTGAGTTGATAGATAACTCGATAGCCACCACTTTTGCCCTTTTGGATGTCGCTGTTTTTCAGGCGAACTTTGAATACGGTGTAGCCAGTTCCGGGGATTTGGTCGCCGATGAAGTTGCCAGACTGTAGCTCGTCAAGTAGCGGTTTTAGGTCGGTGCGGATGCTACGATAGCGTTTAATGAGGGTGCGAAGTCGCGTTTTGAACTCATCGGAAAAGACAAGCTCGATTTGGGGTGTCTCGTTAGTCATCTATGCCATCCCACAGTTCGGAAATAGGGTGTAATTTACCTTCTTTAACTTGCTGTAGGGATGTACGGAGGCTGGCTAGGACAAGTTCGGCGGGCTCGTCATCGATATCTGCGGGTGGAATGACGATATTGCGATCGATTAATAGTTGGTAAAAGTCGTCCACAGACATTACAGCAAGTTGAGCGGCTTGATCGAGACGGAGGCTGTGTTGCTGATAAAGTACGATCGCAAGTTCGAGTCGTACATCGGCTTCAGTCAGAGGTAGATTGTCGGGAAGGGCGATCGTAATTTGCATGATTTAAGGTTTAATTTCAGAGATATAAGACGATCGAACTTATAGTTGCACACAAACACATGAATTTACCAAAGCCGATCGCACTTACTTGTTCTACGATCCTAGCATTACCTGGAAATGCACTGTGTACGATCGCACCATAAACGCGATCGCACACAGCAAAAATTCCTGAAACCCCTGTGGGGGAGGCATCTTGCCCACCCCAAACATCCAAATATGACTTTTATGAGTTTAAATTAGTGAATTTAATGAATTGACTTTAACCAAAATCTCTTGAATACTGATTGTAGTTAATAACTTTTCTGTAGAAATCATATAAGGAGAAAAGATTATGTCCCAAGATAAAAGGAAAAGCCCGCCACCCATTGTTTTTATTATTGCCCTCGGCTTAATTGGGTTTGGTGTATTCAAATTCCTTCCCGGTTTATTCGCATCCAAAAGTTCAGATACATCTACACCTACACCTGGATCTACACCTACAGCGGGTGCGAGTCCATCGGGTGCGATCGCAACTCGCATCAGTTTAGGAAATCAGATATTGGTGACATCGCAAACAACACCAGACAAACAAGCAGGCGTTGATGCTTTTGGTAAAGGAGATTACTCTGCTGCGATGCAAAGTTTTCAGGCTTCGCTGCAAAAAAATCGCAACGATCCAGAAACAGTTATTTATTTAAATAATGCCGCAGCCCGCAGTAACCCTTCCTTGTTAAAAATTGCTGTCAGCGTCCCCATTGGTAGCAACCCCAATGTCGCCCAAGAAATTCTCCGAGGAGTGGCTCAAGCTCAATCTGAAGTCAATAAGAGCGGCGGTATCAATGGCGCAAAACTGCAAGTAGAAATTGTCAACGATGACAACGATCCAGGAGTTGTCAAAGAAGTTGCAAACACATTGACAAAAGATGCCAGTATACTAGCAATAATTGGACACAATGCCAGCAACGCCTCTCTCGAAGCTGCGCCAATCTATCAGCAACAAAAACTGGTAATGGTGACACCGACAAGCTTTGCTAATGATTTATCAGGATTTGGCAGTTACATCTTTCGGACTGTTCCCAATATTAGCATCATGGCCGCTCCCTTAGCAGAATATGCTGTCAAAACAGGCAAAACTAATATTGCTATTTGCTATGACTCGAAAGCACCCGATAATATATCATTTAGAGATGAATTTGTGGCAGCTCTAACTGCTGCTAAAGGCACAATAGTTCCTACTGTTTGCGACTTTTCACTCCCTTCTTTTAATCCCGACACTGCGATCGCCGATGCAGTCAGCAAAGGCGCACAAGGATTGATGTTAGCACCTCACATCGATCGCATCGATCGCGCAATTTTTCTAGCTCGCACCAATCAAGGCAAATTGCCACTCTACGGCAGCACCACAATGTACACCTTTCAAACGTTAAAAGATGGACAAAAGAGCGTTGACGGGCTTGTTTTGCCTGTTCCCTGGCATCCTGAAACGAATCCCGGTAGCACTTTCCCAAAAAATGCCAGTCAGCGCTGGGGAGGAGTAGTAAATTGGCGCACCGCAACGAGTTATGATGCGGCTCAAGCTGTGATCGCGGGATTGCGGAAAAGTAATACGCGGCAAGGGTTACAAGAAGCACTGAAAAGTACAAGTTTCTCGACACCAGGGGCTAGTGAGGATGTGAAGTTTTTGCCAAGTGGCGATCGGGCGGGTTCGCCAATTTTAGTGCAAATTAAAGCAGTAGGAAAAACTGGCTATAACTTTTCCCTGTTGCGGTAAATTTATTCGGACTGTAGGGGCGGGTTCACCAACAATATTTGCCAAAAACCGACAATCTCATAAACCCGCCCCGGCTTGTTTTTAAGCGATTTTTAAGATATACTAAAATAAGTAGATTAAAGGAGAGCCTTGTATATGATCGCGCAAGTTGAAACCAAAACCTACACGGCCCAAGAATATCTAGAAGCTGAAGTTAATTCTCTGGATCGACATGAATTTATCAACGGGGAGATTATTCTGATGGCTGGCGGCACACCGAATCACAATGAAATCACGAGCATCTTAAACGCTATTTTGAGGGTGAGTCTTAAGGGTAAACCTTACAGTATTTTTGCATCCGATCAGCGGCTTTGGGTTCCGCAACTTAATAATTATACTTATCCAGACGTGATGGTGGTGGCAAAACCAATTGAACTCCAATCTGGACGCACTGATACAATCACTAATCCTCTGTTGATTGCTGAGGTGCTATCTAAAGGTACTAGGGCTTACGATCGAGATGACAAGTTTGCGGCTTATCGCAGTATCCCGAGTTTTCAGGAATATTTATTAATCGACCAATATCGAGTACAGGTGCAACAGTATTCTAAAACTGATGCGAATAAGTGGATTTTTTCGGAATATAGCTGTGCGGGCGATCGGCTGATGTTAACGTCTGTGCAGGTGGAAATTTCGGTAGCAGATTTGTATGAAAATATTGAGTTTAGTGAATAGTTACCTCTCGATCGCTCGGCGGTTAAAACCGCTGCTACACAAACAATGTCCGCCTCCGCGGACTAAGAAATAAAGATAATTGATTTCTGATCTATTCACCGATCGCCCCTGAGTCCCTAGATCTCACCAACAAACCATATTTCGGGGCAAAAACCATCGCCAACACAAACAGCAGCGTTTGCAGCACCACAATACATCCGCCTGTCGAACCATCAATGTGATAGCTGATATAAGTTCCCATTACGCTAGAAAATACTCCCGAAGTCATCGCAATTAGCGTCATATGGTCAAAATTATCACTCAACAAATACGCCGTAGCCCCCGGAGTTACCAACATTGCTACTACTAAAATAATCCCCACAGTTTGAAGTCCCGCAACTGCTGTCAGCGATAGCAAAGACAGCAACACGTAATAAAGGAAAGTGATATTTAAACCGATCGATCGCGCGTGAGTCGAGTCAAAACAAAACAGGATTAAATCTTTGCGTAAAATTGCCAGCGTCACTAAGGTAATGACACTAATAATCACAGTTTGAACAATATCTGAATCGGAAATACCTAAGACATTGCCAAATAAGATATGCGTTAAGTCGATCGAACTTCTGACTTTAGAAATTAACACCAAACCAAAGGCAAAAAATCCAGTAAACACTAAACCAATCACTGTATCTTCTTTAACGCGAGTTTTTGCTTTGATAAAGCCGATCGCAATTACGGAGCCCACGCCAAACAAAAACGCCCCCACCGCCAAAGGAATATTCAGCACATAAGCAATCACAACCCCCGGCATCACCGCATGGGAAACCGCATCGCCCATCAAAGCCCATCCCTTCAAAGTCATATAGCACGAAAGCGCCGAACAAACAATCCCTACTAAGGCGCTGACTAAAATCGCCTTCACCATAAATTCATGCTGCAACGGTGCGGTAAACCACTGAATTAAGTCCATTATTGCTTCTCCCGATTCACTTGAGTTAACCGACTTTTTGCAGACGAAAAATCACCAACCGAACCGCCAAAGGTGCGGGAAAGATTTTCTTCTGTAAACACTTCTGAGGTGTTGCCGTAGGCGAGAATACTGCGATTAATTAATACTACTTGGTCGCAAAATGTAGTAATCGATTCTAAATCGTGAGTTGAAACGAGAATTGTATGGCCTGTTTGACGCAATTCCATCAGCAAATCAATCATCATTTTCTCGGTTTTGATATCAACTCCGGCGAAGGGTTCATCTAGCAGTAAAACCTTTGCTTGTTGCGCCAAAGCCCGCGCAAAAAAGGTGCGTTTCTTTTGTCCCCCGGATAACTCTCCGATTTGGCGATCGCGCATGGGCCACATTTCCACCCTTTCCAAGCTTTCTCGCACCGCTTGTTTGTCGATCGAACGCGGAATCCGCAACAGATTCATGTAGCCGTAGCGCCCCATCATCACCACATCATAAACGTTCACCGGGAAATTCCAATCTACCTCTTCCGACTGAGGCACATAGGCAACCAGATTGCTTTTTTGCACTTGACGGATCGGCAAGCCATTAATTAAAATTCGTCCGGTGTTTGGCTTCACAAACCCCATAATTGCCTTAAACAGGGTTGATTTTCCCGCACCATTCATCCCCACCAAACCGCAAATTGTCCCCGCTTTAAGTTGCAGAGAGGCTCTGTGCAAGGCTACTTTACCATGATAAGCAACCGTGACATTTTCAATGTCAATACTGATTCTATCCATACCAATTTCTCCAAATTACCAAATTACCAATGCCCAATGCCCTATCCCCCATTACCCTGTAGTCCTTTTATCAAAGTATTGACGTTGTATTCAAGCATCTTAAGGTAGGTTGATGCAGGGCCTTCCGATGGAGAGAGGGAATCGACATAAAACACCCCGGCAAATTTTGCCCCGGTTTCCTTTGCTACTTGAAGCTGTGCTTCGTTGCTGACGGTACTCTCGCAAAATACGGCGGGGATTTTGTTTGCTTTGACTGTATTAATCACCCGTTCAACTTGTTTCGGTGTAGATTGCTGTTCGGCATTTACAGGCCAAATATAAACTTCTTTCAAGCCGTAGTCGCGCGCAATGTAAGAAAAGGCGCCTTCACAACTTACTATGTAGCGTTTTTCTGGCGGAATCGCTGAAATAGCTTTTTTGAGCTTTTCATCGATCGCTTCAATTTGCTGACTGTATTTTGTCGAATTCGCTTCATAGGTTGCAGCATTGGCTGGATCGGCATTTGATAAAGCTCTGCGAATATTTCTAACGTAAATTAAGGCATTTTTAGGTGACATCCAAGCATGAGGATTCGGTTTACCTTTGTAGGAATCTTCGGCAATATTAATGGGATTGATTCCTTCGCTGACAGTAATGCGAGGAACTTTTGGCAAACTGTTATAAAATCGAGTTGCCCAACGTTCTAAATTCAATCCGTTATCCAAAATTAGACTAGCACCTTGCCCTCGTTTTAAGTCGCTAGGAGTGACTTCATAGCCGTGAATTTCCGCCCCAGGCTTTGTGATGGATTGAACAGTTAGCTTGTCACCAGCGACGTTCTGCGCCATGTCTGCCAGCACCGTAAAGGTGGTGAGAATGACTTTTTTGTCTTTTCGGAACCAATCGGTGGCAGTAGGGCTAGAATCTCGATTTTGATTGGTTTGAGGCTCTACCGTCGTCTGAGTGTTGCACGCGGTGACGCACACTCCCAGCAACAGCCCCAATCCAATCATCTGATATTGTTTCCAAACGGGAGAGGAGAGGAGAGATAGGGGGAAAGGGCGAGATAGAGTGAGACTTTGACGCTTTTTCAGCATATATTCTAAAATGCTAGCTAAATTTGCCACAGATTACGGCAGACAGCCCGATCGACTATCGCTAATTTTCATAATCTTTTCATTATTTAAATTTATCACAGAATCGGGGAAAATGAAAGAAGCATGAACAGTGAGGGTAAATAGGCGATCGGATCAGCAAAATAGACTCTTCAGTGAGAAGCCTGTTTTGGGGAGACACGATGCCTACCCACAAGTTTTGAATATGATAAACTTAAATAGATCGCTGATTGAAAAGTGTATAATTGCTGAGGTATTATAGTTGGTTGCGGAAAAAGATTACCAAAGAATGATTCAATCATTGCAATGGGATGGGTTGCGAACTCTATGGAACAATATCGAGAATCGTAGCACTCCAGGATGGGACGCGGGCAAAGCCTTTGAGTACCTGATTATCCGAGCATTTCAACTTGATGGTGCAGAGGTAAAATGGCCTTACAGCGTGACACTTTTTGATGAGGTAGTCGAACAAATTGATGGCGCTGTCCATTGGTTGGGACTTTCTTGTTTAGTTGAAAGCAAAGATTTTGCAGACAAAACAGTTGATATTACTCCTATTGCTAAACTTCGCAATCAACTTTTACGTCGTCCCGCAGGTACAGTTGGATTAATTTTTAGTCGTACTGGGTTCACCAATGCGGCTGTTAGCCTTTCATACTTTTCGCTGCCACAGGCGATTCTGATGTGGAATGGAGCAGAACTAAAATATGCCTTAGAACAGGAAAAAATTTGCGAACTATTAACTTTAAAATACCGTGCCTGTGTAGAAGAAGGATTGCCTAATTACAACGTTATCGAGGGAGATATTCAATGATTACTTACATTCTTTGTGAAGGGGCTTTTGATGCACAACTACTTAAAACTGTGCTACCAGAAAATTTACTCACTGATGTGGGAGTTGTTGTTGGTGGTAAAGTATATAATATTAAGTCACTAGCTATGTCTTTAATTGTGCGGCGGCGAGTACCAGTTCTGATCGTATTTGATGCAGATTCAGTAGTACCGGAGTTAGTTGAATTACGTCGCAACGATATTGAAGAAATACTTAAATTTGTAGCGGGTAAGACACCATTTAAAGTAGTTTCTGCTGTTCCTGAAATAGAAATTATCTTTTTTCAAGATGTCTCTTTGCTTTCGCGGTTGATAGGATACATTCCTCCTCAAGATGTACTTGACTTGGCAGTTTGTCAACCTAGAAAAGCTTTAGAAGAATTGATTGCCCGATCAGAAAATATTCACGATCGCTCACAAATAATCGATCATTTGACTAATGAAGATATTGAGATTTTACGATCGTCTTCAGTTATGCAGGAGATTGTTCACTTTCTTGATTCTGTACGTGAAACAGTAGCAGCTACTTTATAATACTCTAATTAATAACTTTGTTAATTTGAGTATAGATATTGTATGATTGGCGATTCACTTCCTGGTTGCAGGCTAATGCTTATTTGCAACAGCTAAAACTAGAGGAAAATACTGTTTCAAGTCTGCTCGAAATCATTGCCACCTACGAACTCAACTATGTAATTGTGTTTTTGTCGATCGCGAATGACAAGAAAATTTTGGATTTTGTGGCAAAAGTTGGCAATTTATGCGGTTCGCGTGCTATTAACATATATGCAAGCACTGGGAAGAATTTTAACCCTCCCGGAAATCCTAAAGTTTATTCAATTCTCCCTATGCCGAAATCACCATCAATCGAAATTTCCAAAGTAACTCGCTACCAAAATGCAGCGCTGAATTACTATTTGGGCTTGACAGAATCTCCCTATCTTCACTATGGCTATTGGGAAACCTTACCTGTGCCCGCTGATGAACTAACACTCGCGCGGCTACGCATCGCCCAGCAAGCTTATACGGATAAGTTGTTAGATTTTATCCCGAAAGACATTAAGACTGTCCTAGATGTAGGATGCGGGATTGGGGGAAATGCGGCTTATTTGCTCGATCGCGCTTTTGGAGTCGAAGGACTAGCGCCCGATCCGTTCCAACAACAGCGCTTTCTGAAGTGTACAGGCGATCGCGCCATCTTCCACCTCACCAAATTTGAAGACTTCCAAGCCACCCATTCCTACGATTTAGTCCTCTTTAGCGAAAGCAGTCAATATATGTCTGCTGTCGATATAGCTAAAGGTGCGGCGGCGGTGCTCAATCTTGGAGGATACGTACTGCTTGCGGATATGTTGCGCTCTAATCGTGATTATACAGAAGGAATGTTTTCTAACTGTCATGTTGTGGAAGAACTGGAATCTGCATTGATGCAAGCGGGGTTTAATTTAGTAAAAGCTGAGGATATTTCTGCTCATATTGTACCAACAATTGATTTGTATGTCGATACTTTCCGCAGGTATGGACTGAACACAATGATTTATGTTGCAGATTTAATTTCGATCGCGGTTCCGCCGATTCATAAAATTCTGCGTTGGATATTTCGCCGCTGGTTTAAGAAATTGGTGGTTGAAGGATTGGAGGCGAGTCAACTTTTTGAGCAGCATCTCTGTTATGAGATTCAACTTTGGCAGTTGAGAGAAAAAGATGAACGCAGCAAATAGAAGATTGGGCGGTTGAAACCGCGTCTATACAAATTGCTGTAATTGTCATTGCGAGCTCCTAGCGAATCAATCGCATAATCTCGGGGATTGCTTCGCTAAGAGCTCGCAATGACATATTGCAGTTGATAGTATTTAAATTTAATTTTTGTGCGGGCTAGAAGCCCACCCCACAAATCCCAATTACCAATTACCAATTACCAATTACCAATTACCAATTACCAATTACCAATTACCAATTACCAATTACCAATATATGTCTCAATCAATTCTAGAATTCGATCGCACTTTTTACTCATATCCCTGCACTTCGCGAGTAGCAATTCACGATTTAAGCCTCAAAATCCCGGCGGGGAAGCGCTGCGGGCTCATCGGTCAAAACGGCTGCGGCAAAACCACCTTGTTTCTGCTAGCAAATGGCTTGTACCAACCGCAACAGGGAATCATTCGCTGGGAAGGCGAACCGTTTCGTTACGATCGCAAATCTCTCATGAAACTGCGCCAACAAATCGGACTCGTCTTTCAAAATCCCGAACATCAGTTAGTTGCTTCCACAGTCGAAGAGGATATCTCCTACGGATTGTACAATCTAGGATTGCCAGAATCCGAAATTGCTCAACAGGTAGAAAAGGCGATCGAGCAATTCAACTTAAGCGAACTCGCCCGCGAACCAATCCACAACCTTAGTTTAGGACAAAAAAAGCGCGTTTCCATCGCCGATATCATGGTACTCAAACCCAAACTGCTGCTGCTAGACGAACCTACCGCCTATCTCGATCCGCGCCACACCAAACAACTGATCGGTTTGCTGCAACAAATTCACGCAGCCGGAACCACCATACTTTTAGCAAGTCACGACCTCGATTTCATCTATCGCTGGGCCGATTGGGTGTTTGTGATGGATTGCGGAAAACTGATTCTAGAAGGCACACCCGAAGCCGTTTTTGCCCAGCGGGATGTCTTGGAACAATTGCAACTTGGCGTACCGCTGGCGATCGAGCTAATCGACCAAATAAAGGATCTCATTGACAAAAATCCTAACTCAAAACTGCCCGCTTTCGAGGAATTGCAACAACAAATTTTACAAACCCGCAGACTGCTGTAAAAACCTGTAAAAAACCTTTATGTAAGGTGTCCATTGTGTACCTACTCAAATCAACTGCCAAGGGTGCATCTGGTTTTTGAAGCCTGAAGAAGCATGACCGTATATAAGTTATTAGTTATAATCCCATATTGACTGCGGTCATGCTTCGCCCCTACGGATATATTTGCCTTGCACAGGTCGCTGCACCCACTGTCAACTGTCAACTGTCAACTGTCAACTGTTTAACGATCGTACCAAAGTTGCAGCGCCAACCGATGAACTTCGCGCCAACTAACATTTTTAAGTCTGGCAATTTCCGCACAATCTTCGTATTCCGGCTGTACATTAACAATCGTTTCTCCCGACTTAGCAACTTTTATTTGCACTTCGCCGTATTCTGTTTGAACTTTCTGGATTTCTCTATCCAAAATAGTTCTCTGTTGAGTCGATCGCCTAATTCCCAGAGTAGTAGTCTCTCGAAACATCACAGCTTCGCAAGCATCCTGAAATTCGGGATGACAAATCACACTTAACAAAACCCCCAGCCGCGACTTTTTCATCACAATTGGTGTAGTAAAAACATCCAGAGCTCCGGCGAGAAACAAAGCATCAAAAACATACCCAATAGCCTGCGGGTTTAAATCATCAATTTGCGTTTCCAAAACACAGACTGTTTCTTGGGAATGGGGCATTGGGAATGGGGCATTGGGCATTGGGAATTGATTAAATACTTCCTTCTCCCCTCTTCCTTCTTCCTTCTCCCCTCTTCCTTCTTCCTTCTTCCTTCTTCCTTCTTCCTTCTCCCCAATCCAGAGGCGCAAAATATTAGGAATTGCCAGATTTCGCGAACCTGCACCCAAACCAATTAGCTGAACTTGCATCGGTGGCGGCGGGCCAAAAGCAGAGGCGAGAGTACAGGCGATCGCAGTTCCTGTAGGAGTGCACAATTCGCGATCGATTCCATTACTATAAACCGGTACTCGGTGCGTTTCCCACAACCGCATCACAGCAGGCGTAGGTACAGCTAACCTACCGTGGGCCGCCTTCACCGTACCCCCACCAGTCGGCATCGGCGAAAAGTAAAACTCATCAATATCCAACCAATCCAAACCCAAACAAGTACCGACAATATCAACAAGTGCATCCGTAGCCCCCACCTCGTGGAAGTGAACCTCACTGGGGGGAATACCGTGTACGGCAGCCTCTGCATCTGCTAACTTGCCAAATACGGCCAAACTCCAAGCTTCCACCCGCGGAGGCAATTTTGCAGCGACGATAATTTGCTCAATTTCTGGTAAGTGGCGGTGATGAGTGTGGCTAATTTCCGCATCTGCTTCGCCGTGAGTGTGAGAATGTTCTTCCCCGTGATGGTGGTGGCGCGCATCGAAAGTCGGCGATTCAGTTTCCGAGGGATCGAGGGCGGAGTCAGCAGCCAGATTGTTTGATTTTAAAGGCAAATCCGCAGCTAAATCGACATAAAATTTAGTTGCTTGTTGAGTATTGCGGTGAACTAATTCGGCCCGCAATTGGTACTCAGTCGAAATGCCTAGTAAATGGAGTTTTTCGATTAGGTACTCTAAGGGAACGCCCGCGTGTACAAGAGCTCCGAGGCACATATCGCCAGCAATGCCGGTTGGGCAGTCAAAATAAGCTATTTTATTCATTATTAACAATTAATTTTCAACATTGATTGTTTTAGCACATTTGTCGATCGCCCACTTAGCCTGGAATATATTAACATGGCAATTATTTACGGACTCCATCCAGTTGCACCCCAGAAAGACCGAATCGAGAAGATTACAAAAGCTCTCAAAGATGGGGCCGTGATGCTTTATCCCACAGATACAGTTTACGCGATCGGCTGCGATCTCAACTCCAAATCTGCCGTAGAACGAGTCAGGCGGATCAAGCAACTATCCAATGATAAGCCTTTAACATTTATGTGTTCCTCATTGTCAAATATCACCGAGTATGCTGCCGTCACCGATGAAGCATACAGAATCATCAAGCGGTTAATCCCCGGGCCCTACACATTTCTGCTACCAGCTACCAAATTAGTGCCCAAATTGGTAATGAACCCAAAACGCAAAACCACGGGAATTCGCGTTCCCAACCACCCGCTTTGTTTTACACTTCTAGAATCTTTGGGAAATCCGATTATTTCCACATCTGCTCACATTACCACTGATGATGAAGGTGCTGCACCAGTACCTGCTGCAAAAGCAGAAAGCTTTGGCAAAGCTGAACTATTTGACTGTTTTTTAAAGTTAGTAGATATCATTGTCGATGATGATTCCGATCCAGGATATCAAGTTTCTACCATTCTCGATTTAACTGAAAACAAACCAATTGTCGTTCGTCGCGGTTTGGGATGGGAAGCGGCCGCCGCTTGGGAACAAGATTAAAAATTAAGAGGAATTAGACTTGAATTGCAAAACTCGCAAATTATCTTGAATTAATCTCCGTCCATTCTTCAACCCACGGAGGTGGGTTTGGTTTGTATAGACGCGGTTTCAACCGCCCGGTATTATATCATTCTTCAACCCACTGAGGTGGGTTTGGTTTGTATAGACGCGGTTTCAACCGCCCGGTATTATATCAAATTTAATTCAAATAACCCGTAGGGACACAACAACGTTGTGTCCTCTATCTTGACTTGTCTAAATCGTGGCTAAGAAACCTGCGAAAAAGACCTAAGCCTCCACCTTAACTCCTTTCCAAAAAGCAACATATCCTGCAATATTTTTAGCAGCATCTTTCGGAGTAGGATAGTACCAAGCAGCATCCTTATTAACCTGTCCGCCGACTTCAACACTGTAGTAACTAGCAACACCTTTCCAACCGCAAGTAGTGTGAGTGCTGCTATCCTTGAAATACTCGCGGTTGATGGCATCCGCCGGGAAATAATAGTTATTATCTACCATTTCGCACTTATCGCTCTCGGCCAAAACGGCACCATTCCAAATTGCTTTCGGCATCGGTTTATCTGCTTAAATTGAGATTCTCAAATATTGTAACTGTATTTGTGCTCAAAAGACCTAGAATAAGGTTGAAGTCAACAACCAATTACTGCAAATGTCAGGGTCGAATCCGCCAACATCTCTCGCGCCCTCATCCCTCGAACAATCCCTCAAACATTTCTTTGGCTATGACTCTTTCCGCCCGGGCCAGCGGGAAATTGTCGAAGCTGCTTTACAACAACGCGATATGATGATTGTCATGCCGACTGGCGGTGGCAAATCTTTGTGTTTTCAATTACCGGCTTTGTTGAAACCGGGATTGACGGTGGTGGTTTCGCCGCTGATTGCCCTGATGCAAGACCAGGTGGAAGCTTTGCAGGATAATGGGATTGGGGCGACTTTTCTCAACAGCACTTTGAGCGCGATGGAAACCCGATCGCGCGAAACAGCAATTCTCGAAGGTAAAATTAAACTACTGTACGTTGCGCCCGAACGCTTGCTGGGCGAGAGATTTTTACCGTTTTTAGATATAGTAGCTTCTAAGTTAGGAATTTCGGCATTTGCGATCGACGAAGCCCACTGCGTTTCGGAATGGGGACACGACTTTCGACCAGAATACAGGCAAATGGAGCGAGTGCGCGATCGCTACCCAGACATCCCCATTATGGGACTAACAGCCACCGCCACCGAGCGCGTCCGCCAAGACATCATCCAGCAGCTAAACCTGCGAAATCCCTACATCCACGTCGCCAGCTTCAACCGCCCCAACCTATACTACGAAGTCCGCCAAAAAACCAAGCACAGTTTTGCCGAAGTCTTGCAAATCATCCAAAAAAAAGGCGGTTCAGGAATCATCTACTGCCTCAGTCGCAAAAAAGTTGACGAAGTTGCCTACAAATTGCAGCAAAGTGGCATCCAAGCCCTACCATACCATGCCGGAATGAGCGATGTAGATCGATCGACCAACCAAACCCGATTCATCCGCGACGACGTACAAGTAATGGTAGCAACAGTCGCCTTCGGCATGGGAATCAACAAACCAGACGTGCGATTTGTAATTCACCACGACTTACCCAAAAACCTAGAAGGATACTATCAAGAATCAGGCCGCGCAGGCAGAGACAACGAACCATCCCACTGCACCTTATTTTTCGGATTCGGCGATGTCAAAACCATCGAATACATCATCGAACAAAAACCCGACGAACAAGAACAAAGAATAGCCCGCCAACAACTACGGCGAGTAATCAACTATGCAGAATCCAGCGATTGCCGCCGCACAGTCCAACTAAGTTATTTCGGCGATTCATTTCCCGGCGATTGCGGCAACTGCGACAACTGTTGCAACAAAAAACCCGTAGAAGACTGGACGCTTGAAGCCATGAAATTTCTTTCCTGCATCGCCAGATGTCAAGAGAAATTCGGGATGAATCACATTATAGACGTACTGCGGGGTTCCAAAAGTCAAAAAATATTGCAATACCAGCACAACCAACTTTCCACCTACGGCATTGGCAAAGATAGAACTGCCGACGAGTGGAAAAAGTTAAGTCGTTCGCTGATCAACCAAGGTTTTTTAGACGAAAAAACAGACGGCTTTCCCATCTTGAAACTCAACGAAAAAAGTTGGGAAATCATGAAACGCCAGCGCACAGTTGAAATCGCCATCGAAGCGCCGCGGGAAGTACAGGCAAGAGTGCGGTCTTTAGCCGTAGAAGTAGAAGGCTTATTTTCCATATTGCGAAGTCTCCGCAAACAAATTGCCGACGAACAATTTGTACCGCCTTACGTAGTTTTTGCCGATAGAAGCTTGCGAGACATGGCAGAAAAACGCCCGCAAAATCTCACCGAATTTGAAGAAGTTTACGGCGTCGGTAGCAACAAGCGAGATAAGTACGGCAAAGTTTTCTTAGAGGCAATTCACGCTTTTTGCCAAGAACAAGGATTGCCAATCGGTACAGCATCTGCTGATGTCGCAAATCTTCCCACTCTTGCTAATGCTCCATCTTATTCGCAGATGCAAACCTGGGAATTATACCGCCAAGGTTTGACGGTTCAAGCCATAGCCAATGCGCGGGGCATGAGTCCGACTACTATTGCGGGACATCTGGTAGAATTGATGGATATGGGCAAGGAAGTTGATATAAATTTGTTGGTAGAATCGGAAAGCCAACAGGCTATTGTACAAGCAATTGAAGTTGTTGGAGATGAGAGATTGAGAGTAATTTATGAGTATTTGCAAGAACGTTATACGTTTGAGGAAATTAAGTTTGTCCGCGCTTGGTGGCGGCAAAATTATGTCAGCTTTTAACCGCTGATATCGGCGGATTAACGCTGATGGACGCAGATGATTAATAGATAGGAGCGGAAAATGAGAATTAAGAAAGTAGCTTTTTGCGATCGTGTATTAGAGTGGCGTTTTGAACCAATCTATTTTTCCAATCTTGCCTTGCTAGTTGGGGTATCTGGCGTTGGCAAAACTCAAATACTCAAAGGAATTTCGAGGTTAAAAGAGATAGCAAATGGTGCTTCATTAAATGGCTTAGCGTGGGATATCACATTTTCGACAATAGATGATGATGTGGAGTACCAATGGCAAGGCGAGTTTGAAACGAAAAAAAATCCTGTCATAATTCCTAATCAGGCAGACGAAGCCAGTAACTTTAGGATTGTCCGCGAGCATTTATCTAGAAATGGAGATACAATTATCGAAAGAAACTCTACTGAAATCAAGTTTAAAGGTAACACAACGCCCAAATTATCACCTTTTCAAAGCGCAGTACAAATCTTAAATCAAGAGGAAGATATTTTACCTGTTCAGCAAGGTTTTAATAAAATCATTTATAGTGACAATCTTAGTGTTTCTTTTAATGCAGTTTTTGGTATGCCTCACAGGGTAATATCGATATTTTCAACTAATATTTTCTCACTAGATGATATCAAATCAAGTAATTTACCAATTTTAATCAAAATTGCTTTAATTGCTCGCCATCACCCAGATACTTTTCATGAAATCAAACGCAAATTTATAGATATATTTCCTCAAATTGAAGATATTAAAATAGAAGCAGTCGAAAATGATGACAATCCATTATTTCCGAATTTTCCGATTCAGATCAAAGAGAAAAGTATCAATGATTGGATTTTGCAAAATAACATTTCGTCGGGAATGTTGAAAACGCTAATTCTCATTAGCGAACTGTACTTGTCGCCACAAGGAACTGTAATTCTGATCGATGAATTTGAAAACAGCTTGGGGATTAACTGTATCGATGTTGTTACCGATTTGCTCACGGAAAACCGAAATATTCAATTTATCCTCACCAGTCATCACCCGTACATAATCAACAATATCAGCATGGAATACTGGAAAATAGTAACTCGCAAGGGAGGTGTAGTAACGGTAACTGATGCGAAAGATTTGAACCTGGGAAAATCTAGGCATCAGGCTTTTACACAATTGATTAATCTCGAAGAATACAGCGAGGGAATTAAAGTTTAATGAATCTGTATTTTTTAGTCGAAGGGATGCAATCGGAGAGAAAAGTTTATCCAGCTTGGTTAAGTCATCTGTTGCCTGAATTAACACGAGTTCAGAGTTACGATGAGGTGAATGAAAAAAATTATTACCTGATTAGTGGTGAAGGATATCCATCATTATATGATTTTATTCCTCCTTCGATTGAGGAAATTAACTTAAGTGGAAAATACAACTATTTTGTAGTGTGCTTTGATGCGGAAGAAAATACTGTTGCGGAAAGGTACGCAGAAATTTATGATTTTTTAAATCAGGAAAAGCTAGTATTAAAAAATACAGAACTTGTGCTAATTGTTCAAAATCGCTGCTTGGAAAGTTGGCTTCTGGGCAATCGCAATATTTATTCAAGACATCCTCAACATTTAAGAGATCATCAAAGCCAACTTTTATTAGATTTATTAGATTATAATAAGTATTACGATGTTTCCATTGAGTGTCCTGAAAAGATGGGAAGATATCACAAATTTCATACTCACGCTCAGTTTCACGGAGCTTATTTGAGAGCATTATTGGCAGCTAAACACACCACATATTCTAAAACAAGACCCGGAGATGCACTCAAGCCCTTTTATTTGGAACAGCTATTGAAAAGAATTGAAGAGAAGCCAGAACAATTGACTACTTTTCGTCATTTTGTCGATTTTTGTAATAGAGTTAAATCTAAATTGCAGCATTAAATCGCAATAATTACAGAAATTACGCAGAACATCTAGTCGATCGCACCGATCGCTCTCTTAACTATCAAACAATATATCTTCAGGATATTGACAGAATTTATAAAATGTGTTGTTAACTCTCGAATTTTTGTGAAACTAGCTATTTACCCGATCGCCCTTAAATCGCATACAGTCATATAATCCCGCGGATTGAGAGATAACGTGCATACAGTTCGTGGATAACAAACAAATTTACGCATCGATTTGACTCGCTAAAATCATTTGAATTTAATCTTAGCAAATTGCGAAGTATCTTGTCAACTCCGATTCACAGTACAATCGATCGCAATATTGCATATGAGGAATCCCTATGTCAGAAAAGTTTTCCACCGAAATTAGCGATCGCATCTGCACTCACATGAACGACGATCGCGCTAGCGCCGTAGTTTTGTACGCTCAAGCCTACGGTGGCCAACCCGAGGCGACATCAGCTCAAATGCTCGCTATTGATGCCAACGGCATGGATTTAACAGCTCAAGTCAATGACGAAATAGTGCCAGTCAGAGTAAAGTTCGTAGGCGTAAGCCGGGGCGTAGCCATCGCACTTTAGTAGACGCCGAAGATGCTCACCACACTCTCATTGACATGGTGAAACAAGCCCGAAAAGTTGCTAAGTAGCCAAATTATCCCTATTCTGTTATAATTTCAAAGTTCGTTCGTAGTACGGACTTTAGTCCGTTTAAATCCTTGATATGGACTAAAGTCATTACTACAAACCTTGAGTCTGGTGAAATGATTAATAAGGACTAAAGTCCTTACTCCAAACAAAATATTTAATCAAGTTAAATTTACATCTAAGATATCAAATAAAATGACAGAAAAATACCCCAATTCTAAAGAATTAGATGCCCGAAATGGCAGTAAAAATAACCCTTTCGATGCCCTAATCAAGCGACTGGATTTGATGATTCGCGCCCGGTACTCCCTGCTGTACATTGTCGGCGCCGAAGAAGAACCAGTCGAAGCTGTAATTGCCCAAGTAGCGCTGCAAGTAACACCCGCGCGCCGAGTATTGTTCTGGGATATCGTGCGCGGCTGGGAAGATAACGGTTCTGGAAAAGGTTCAGTAATGGCAGCGCTCGATCGCATCGGCAAGACCGCTGTCGAAGAATATACTCTATTTGTACTCCGAGATTTGCACCCAATCTTGAAATATCCCTACAGCAGTACAAGTGCTCCTGTAATCCGGGAATTACGTAATTTAACCAGGGAATTGAAGCGCAGCAAAAAAACGATCGTCCTCACTTCTCACGCGCTAGAATTGCCGGAGGAATTGAAAGAAGAAGTAACAGTAATTGATTTCCCTTTGCCCAACATCCAAGAAATCAATCATTTAATTTCCCACGTTGTGGAAAAGCCGGAACAGTTGCAAGTTAGCGGCTTAGTAAAGGAACAATTAGTTAAAGCTTGTCAAGGTTTGAGCCGCGCTCGCATCGGGCGGGTTTTAGCTAAAGCTTTGGCCGCCAAACAGCAAATTAACGAGTCAGATATTGACGGAGTTTTGGAAGAGAAACAGCAAGCAATTCGCCAAACCGGAATTTTGGAGTTTTGCAACTCCCGAGAATCCTTAAAAAATGTCGGCGGATTGGAGAATTTGAAACAGTGGGTAAAGATGCGGCAAGATGCTTTTACTGACGAAGCCCGCCGCTACGGTATACCCAATCCTAAGGGCGTTTTGTTAGTAGGAATTCAAGGAACGGGCAAATCTTTATCGGCGAAAACTATTGCTTGTGAATGGCGTTTGCCGCTGCTGCGCTTGGATACTGGCAGATTGTTCGGCGGCATTGTCGGGGAAAGCGAAAGCCGGGTTCGGCAAATGATACAATTGGCAGAGGCGATCGCACCTTGCGTCTTATGGATCGATGAAATAGATAAAGCCTTCGGCAACATCATCAGCGGCGGCGACGGCGATTCGGGAACTTCGCGCCGGGTATTCGGCAGTTTGATCACTTGGATGCAGGAAAAAACTAGCCCAGTGTTTATCGTCGCAACTGCAAATAACGTGCGGATTTTGCCCGCTGAGTTGCTGAGAAAGGGCAGGTTTGATGAGATTTTCTTTTTGAATTTACCCTCGGAATCAGAAAGGCAAGATATTTTTAAGGTGCATTTACAGCGTTTGCGCCCCACTAGATTCCGCGACTTTGATTTGGCAATTTTGGCGAAGTCTTCTGAGAATTTTAGCGGTGCGGAAATTGAGCAAGTGGTGATTGATGGATTGTACCGGGCTTTTGGCACTTTTGTGAACGGGCAGCGCCGGGATTTGATGACGGAGGATGTTTTGAGGTCGATCGAGGATACAGTACCATTAGCTGCGATCGCGCGATCGCAAATTGAAGATTTGAAGCACTGGGCTGCCGAAGCAGGTGCGAGAACAGCTTCTAACGATACTCGATTGATTGATGAATTGAAGCGTTACAGCCGGCCGCTGGGTGAAGATGCGATCGATAATTAACTGAATTTCGGTTCGTAGTAAGGACTTTAGTCCTTAATTCAGAGGACTGAAGTCCGAACGATCAAACCGGGTGCATCTGGTTTTTGAAGCCTGAAGAAGCATGACCGCATATAAATTATTAGTTATAATCCCATATTTTCTGCCGTCATGCTTCGCCCCTACGGATATATTCGCTTGCATGGAGATGCACCCTACGAACCTTACTCGACGGTGATTATTCCGCAAACCGAACCTCCCCAGACGGATAACACCCTAATTCAACCATTAACATCTCAGTTACATTTCGTTACGATAAGGAAACAGAGAGCAAAAAACTCTCACCCATAATATCAGAGGTAGCCATTATGAACGGTACATTTCGCGTCGGCAACCTGTTTGGAATTCCCTTTTTTGTCAACGCTTCTTGGTTTTTAGTCCTGGGTTTAGTAACTTGGCAATACGGCGGCGCACTAGCAGCCCTGTTTCCCACATTAGGCCCCGTAGCGCCGTGGCTGCTAGGATTACTCGCAGCCCTGCTGTTATTTGCTTCCGTCTTAGCCCACGAATTAGGACACAGTTGGGTAGCTATCAAACAGGGAATTGGCGTGAAATCGATTTCGCTATTTCTGTTTGGCGGACTGGCTAATTTAGAAAGAGAATCGAAAACCCCAGCCGAAGCATTTTGGGTCGCCATTGCAGGCCCGTTAGTCAGCTTATTTTTGGCTGGTTTGTTAACAGTTATCGGCGTCGGTGCAGCCCTCACAGGCCCAGCCGCAGCCATCGTTCAACTTTTAGCTTCCATCAACCTAGCTTTAGCCTTATTTAACTTAATTCCCGGCTTGCCCCTCGATGGCGGCAACATCCTCAAAGCGATCGTCTGGAAGATTACCGGCAACCCTTACAAAGGCGTAATTTTTGCCAGCCGCGTCGGTCAAATCATTGGCTGGATTGCCATTGCTACAGGCATCTTCGGCAATATTTGGAATCTAGTAATCGGTTGGTTCTTGCTGCAAAATGCCGGTCAGTCTGCACAGTATGCCACAGTCCAAAATGAACTCGCAGGACTCACAGCCGCAGATGCTTTGACTGCCGAAAGCCCGATCGTCCCAGAAAACTTATCCCTCAGAGAATTTGCCAACAACTACGTCATCGGTAGCACTCACACCTGGCGCCGGTTCCTAGTTACCGATGATGCCGGACAATTGGTAGGTGCGATCGACCTTGACGACATGAAAACCATCCCCACCGGAAGCTGGCCCCAAGTTCAAGTTAAAGAGCTCGTGAAGCCGATCGAATTTTCCACCACCGTCAAACCCGAATTGTCCCTCCTCGAAGTCGTCACCCTCCTCGAACAACTCAAAGTCCAAGAACTCCCCGTCACAGGCGAAAACGGCGTCCTAGTCGGGCTTGTAGAAAAAGCTGAGATTGCCCGCCTCCTGCAAAGACGAGCTCAAGCAAACCCTGCTTGACACCCTCAGATACTTGACAAATAACAGTTAACCCCCTCGATTTGCCTTACCAAAAGGGCGATCGGGGGGCTTAACTGTAGCTACCCAAAAGTCAAGTAAAATACTAAATTATTAGCTGCAAAGCAGCAATAAATAACTATAATAGTGTATTGATCATCTGAGCGAGGACGGTATGCCATCTCAGAACGTTACCTCTCAATCCGAAACCCAAGAGTCAAAAGTTCTACCTACTCTAAAAAACAATATATTGCCCGAGGCGCGATCGTCTCAACCAACAGCTCAATTACAAAAATCAGAGCTGACAGTTTTCGCAGCTCAAGAGATCGTTTACAAATTTTTCATATATCACATCAACAACTCGGAACCAGAAGTTAGTCTCCAGGAATTCAAAAAAATCTTTATAGAACTAATTGCTCCAGTTAACCCTAAATTAATTCAATCCCTATACATAATAATTGAATTTAACAGTCAACAAGAATTTAACAACTTATTTAAACGCTGCTCTTACATCTTATTAAATAACTGGATATCCAACAAACAATACGAACTTGCTCGGAAATTAATTACAATTATTAGCGAGAGAACCCTCAGCGAGCCTCACGCAGACAATATTCTCAAAAGACTGAAAGTGTGGCTGACAAACTTTGTCAGCAGCCAAGACTATGAAAACATCAAATTATTTGTATTGAAGTACGGCGACTACCGGCCCGTAGAAAAGCACTGGACTTCTCGCTATCAGCCTTATTTGCTAGCCACTCAATATCTCGATACTAAAAACACCCTCGAAGCACGCCAAACTGCCAAACTCTTGTCCCAGAAGTTAAAAGACAAGTATAAGTTTGACCTAGCAATGTATACATCTCGCTCTCAGTCAGCCACATTCAAATTTAAAAATTATCATAATCCCACACTTTTAGGAGAGGAAGCCCTGCGTTTAATCAAAATAATTTTGGTCAACCGAGGCTCGTTGAACTATCGCAGCTTAGCCAATCTTTTTATCAGTCACAGTCAAAATATTACCTACAAGCAGTTCAAGGAATCTCTGATTAAGTATTTATGTTATTACAATGAAAAAAAAAATAGTTCTGATATTTATCACCAACAACTCATCAATATTTTAGATAATTTTCATCCCCAGAATGACGAAGAAAGTTTGAACAGTAGCCTGTTGCTCAGAACTTGCAATTATCTAATCAAATGTTTGACAGTGGAAAATTCTGGGGAACCAACCGCCTTATTTCTAATTTTCGTGACTCAACTAAATCCTTTAACGCTAGCGATTTTGATGCTAAAGATAATTTTAATCTCACCGTATTCCCAAACCTACTTAGAACTTTGTTTTGCTCGATTAATTGAATACTATCAAGATAACTCCGCTGCTGAATGTCAGTGGCTAATTAAATTTTTAGAAGTTTGCCAGATTGCTCTAACTATTTATGGAGACAATGTTCAATACAATCTAGTGAATATGTCAGACAACAATCAAGAGGAACATTTGTTTATCGACCTCAATAACTGTCGAGTTTTTTCTCAACACAAACAAACACCCAAAAATCGAGATTAGTCATTAGCGCTGTCCCCGCTCGCGAACATTATTAGCGATGTATTCGTAGGGTGCGTCGCCATGAAAAATCCCTAAACTTAATCGGCAATCTGATAGCGACGCACCTTATACCAATTCACTATGAAGGTACACGCTCATACATGGTAAAGTAGAGGAGAGCAAATGTTGATTTTTTCGGGGAGAACTGGTATTAGTCATTAGTCATTAGGTGTACCCTACAGCTCAAATTTTGCAATCAAATCCAGTATCTTTTGATAATCAAAATTATCTAAATAATTCATCATAACTTCGGCAAAAATAGGATTATCGCTGCGAATTTCCTCAATTGTTTTGGCAATAAAATCGAAGTCAGCCTGATGGACTGCCTGTTTGAGATTGCGCGTCCATTCTGGGGAAACTTGCGGCTTAGAGTCCAACGTAAATATTGCAGCACTATCAGATATTTTTTCGGTAACAATAGTTGAACTCTCCGATACATTATTTACTGTAACATATTTATTGATAAGTTCAACAGGGCCGACTCCCGTCACAACTTGAATATCAAATTTGAAGACTGTGCCGCGTCCAACTTCGCTCTGGGCGGTAATGTCACCGCCCATTAATTTGATGAACTCGCGGCTGATACTTAATCCTAAACCTGTACCTTTTTGAACTTTTTGACCAGATGAACTTTGCACGAATAATTCAAATATACTGTCTAATTCCTCGGGGATAATTCCTAACCCTGTATCGGCAATTTCAAAGTAAATAAAAGCATTATTTTTTTGAGCTTCTGATAGATTGATATTATTATTTGGTTCTGGAGATATAGCTACTTCTATTCTGGGTCTTACTGTTACTGAAATTGAGCCTTTTTGGGTGAATTTAACGGCATTATCTAACAAATTAATCAGCACTTGTCGCAACTTAACATCATCAGCTTGTACGTACTGAGGAACATCGGGCGAGCGGTTGACAATTAATTGCAATTCTTTATTTTGTGCGGGAAGTTGAAACATATTTTGCACGTCGCCCAGCAAACGGTACAAGTCAAAGTTTTTTGGGTTGAGTGTCATGCGTCGAGCTTCAATTCTAGATAAGTCTAATATTTGATTAATGAGTTGAAGCAAGTGTTCTCCGCTGCGACGAATAATTTTAATATTCTCTTGTTCCTGCAAAGTTAAATTAGCACTGGGTTCTATTAATTGAGCAAAGCCGAGAATGGCGTTGAGGGGTGTTCGCAATTCGTGGCTCATGTTGGCAAGAAAGATGCTTTTAGCTTTGTTGGCAGCTTCTGCGGCTTCTTTGGCTTGTTTGAGTTCTTGTTCTGCTTGTTTGCGATCGCTAATATCAAGTATTATGCCGTGCCAGACGATATCTCCATTTTCGCGCAATTCTGGGCGAGAATAGCCTTGCAGCCATTTGAGTTTTCCCGATGCTGTCACAATCCGCCACTCGTGGGAAAATGGTTCAAGATTTGTGGCGCTGTTGACAATTGCCTCGAAGTGGCTGGGGCGATCGTCCGGGTGCATTTGTTCGTAGAGTAAAGCAGAGTTGTTTTTGACTTCCTCCGGCTCTAATTCTTGAATTTCTCGGCACATAGGACTGATATATTCCATCTTGACTGAGCCGTCGGGATGTTGCACGAATATGTAAAGTTCTCCGGGAACCGTGATCGCTAATTTGTGAAACAGAGCTTCGCTTTTTTGCAAGGCTAATTGTGCTTGTTTGCGATCGCCAATATCAATCCCAAATCCAAAAAGAAAGTCAAAATTGCCATTTTCATCCAAAACGGGCGTACCGTGCCACTCGACTAACAAACCCCGATCCGACTTGGTGACAATCCGGTGCTCATTAACCGTTTGCGGGCTGGCTTTGACGGCCTTAAAAATCGAGTGCAATCCGGCTCGATCGCCCTCGGGTACAAATATAGCTAAATAATCTTTGCCGATAACTTCTGCGGCAGTATAGCCCACAGCTTGCAGCATACAGTCATTCACCCGCAGGATTTTACCCTCACAGTCGATCGCCACAAAAAATATCGGAGAATTTTCGATAATCTTGAAGTTAAAGTCGCGCTCTTTGCGGATAATTTTTGTAGCTTGCTTGCGCTCCTCAATTTCGATTTCCAAGCGGGCATTGATTTCGGCTAACTCGGTTGTGCGCGAAGCTACTTCAATTTCCAGAGTCCGGTTGTAGTCAGCCAATATTTTTTCTGCTTGTTTGCGATCGGTGATATCTTGAAAAACAATAATCACATACAGGACATTGCCAAGAGCGTCAAACACCGGCATCGATCGCACTTGCAAAGGAATAATTTTCCCACCGAGGCGAATTTCCATATCTTCAACAATCATTGTTGCACCCCTCACAGCCCGTGCAAACGGGGACTTATCGATCGGGTACAGCCGATCGGTGCCTGCTACATAAAGCTGATAAGTTTCTGAGAGCCCTGCTGCGGTTGTACTTGGCATTGCCCTTTTGCCAGTGAGCTCTTCTCCCACCGAATTCATAAAAATAGTGCTACCTGTGGGAGTCAGGGCTGTGACTCCAACGGGCAAGCTTTCTAACAACTTGGCAAATTTTTCTTCACTAGACGCCAAAGCTTCAAAAGATTTTTTCAATTGAGCGGCCATTTCATTAAAAGACTGGGCTAATTTACCGACTTCATCCAGCCTGCTCACACCAACAGTGCGATCGAATTCTCCTTGGGCAATATCTTTAGCTGCTGCGTTGAGACGCAGCAGCGGCAGCGTTACCCACCTAGCTGTCAGAACTCCGGCAATGGTCGATAGCAGTAGCGCGGCCACACAAAGTACAATCGTATTGCGGGTATTTCTGTTAACTTGCCCCATGAAATCGGATTCGGGAACTGCGATCGCAATCAGCCAGTTCAAACCGTAACTATCAGAAAAAGGCACCACTGCCACAAAATAATCCTGCCCGTCTCGGTTAAATTTCAGTTGATGCTGCTGCTTAATCTCGCCAAAGCCCCCGAAGTATTCGTACAAATGCTTAGCTGCGGTACGAATAACAGGAGTTTGGCTGTCTAAAACATTCAGCCGCTCCGGCTGGTGCTTTCCCGACAACTTTCTAAAGGGTGATTCTTGACTCGAACTGGCAACCAGCAAGCCCGATCGTTCGATCGCGAAAATTTCCCCCGTTTTGCTAAACCTGAGGCGATGGAGATATTGCTGAATTTCCAAGATCGAAAAGTCTACCGCACTAACTCCCAGCAATTTACCATTGCGATCGCGAATCGGTTGACTCGCAGCAATAAACACAGTCCCCGGAGTGAAACCGGGGTAAATGCTCGTCCAAATTGGTTTGTTAGCTGCGACAGCTTCTTTGTACCAAGGGCGCTGGCGAGCATCGTAGGTTCCTGCTTCTACTTTTAATTGAACCGTGCGAGTTCCTCTGTTGTCTGTAGCGTAGTAAATGTTCTGAGAGTTGGTAGATTTGTTAGCGACGACAATTTGCAAGCTCTTGTCCTTAGGGTTGCGCCAAATGGCGAGACATTCTCCTGAGTTTTCAGAACCGAGGGACATCCACTGAATGCTTTTAAACGATTGCATTTGCTGCCAAAGGAACTTTTCTGCCCGAGGCTGGCGGCTTTCTAACTGTAAGTTTAATTCCTTGCGATCGATCGCTTCAGCGTTGAGTTGATTTACCCAGTGAGTATTTTCGAGAACACCACTCAGCTTTTCTTCAACTCTTTTCCCCGTCTCCCCGATCAATTTCTGGGCGAGCTCTTCGACTGCTCTTTGTCCGTTGCGAAAGGAAAAATATCCGACCATCCCGACTGCTGCGACGATTTGCACCACAAAAGAGCCGACTAGAACGCAGCGCAGAGGTATTTTTGTGGGTTGTCGGACAGTTTGAAAGGCGAATCGGGACAAAGGCATAGGCTGCTGACTAATTGCTCCCTAACACTGTAACTGTTTCGACCCATAATTTCACGTAGGGCGATCGAAGCTGGTTGCTTCGGTGTCAGTCGATTTTAGATTTTAGATTTGAGATTTGAGATTTGGGAATGATCGAGCTCGTGCTGGCGATCGCCAGCACGAGAGTTGCATCAGACAAGATTGGAAAAGTCACTCTCCAATCGGGAAATACATCTGCTTGTCCGTCAAACTTCATCCTGAAATCCCTCGAACCTGTTCCTTTTCCTTCTTCCCTCTTCGTTGTTCGGGTGCATCTGGTTTTGGAATAGGGCGAAGCATGACCGCATATAAGGAGGGAGCATCTCAATTTGGCATTTACAGTGCGAGCGTCCCCGCTCGCGTGCTTGTTTGTACAAGCACGCGAGCGGGGACGCTCGCACTACGATAAAAAATGCTTCTTGCAAAACTGAGATGCTCCCTATAAGGAATGAGAATTAAATAACTTACAATTTTAATGATTGTGGGATGGGCGTCCCGCCCGTCTATAAGGGACGGGCGGGACGCCCATCCCACTTTTAAGAGTGTAAGTTATTAAATTTTCGTTCCTAAGTTATTAGTTATCATCTCATATTGACTCTTGTCATGCTTCGCCCCTACGGATATATTCGCCTTGCACAAGCCGCTGCACCCCGTTGTTCGAGCAACTGTCAACCGTCAACTATCAACTGTCAACTATCAACAGCTACGCGGAAAATCCCCCGCTTGTCCAAACGGATATAGCGAGGGGCGAGAATAGGTATTCTCAGAAAATATAAAGTAGTAGCACTGACTTTTATCGAGCCATTGCCATCTATAGAATCCATACTGTTTTAGGCGCACTGAAAAATTTCAGAACAAAATTTCAGAGCCCACTCTCTGCCAGCAGTCAATGCTTGAAGTCAAACCAACCCGTTCAAGCAAGAATTCAAAGCAAATTGTAAAGACCTAGGATACTTCTTCGCGATCGATTTGGCGCAGGTGAATGTGCTTGCGTCCCAGAGAAATTTCAAATTCATCTCCTGGCTGGAGTTCCATCTGCTTGGTGTAGGCAGCTCCAATCAGTAAGTTGCCATTAGATTGAACGCTAATCCGATAGCTAGCCGAGCGTCCGCCGCGTCCGTTGCCGTTTTGCTTCCCATCTAGCTGAATGCCTTCTGCATCAATCAGCGCATTCAGGAATTTCATCATGTTGACCCGTTCTACGCCGTTCTTGGTAACGGTATAGTAGCCACAGGCTCTAGCTTTTTCTTCCTTGGTCAGATTCTCTAGGTCTTTGACCTTTTTGATCAGATCTTCGCCTTCAAGGGGTTCGATATTTTTCTTTTTAGCCATTTACTGAGTCCTGAAATATTCAAGTGGTGTACGGATTTTTTCTCGGTTGGTTTTTGGTTTGACCAAGAAAGTTTAGCTTTATAGCCGGTCTTGACATACTCCCCCACCTAAAGGCGCTGGGATTCTGGGTTCAAACAGCGATTGCAGGTTCTTCACCTGTCTAACATCACCTCGCCCACAGGTTGATGCCCCAACCTGTTTGAGATTTTTTGAAATAAGAGAGTTGAGACCGGATTTTTATATCTCGCGAATCAACAAAGTCTACTCTATCATGAAAGCCGTCTTTTTAGGATGGGGCTTTAAACCCAATTGTTTGATAAAACTATATTACACCGATCGGCTCAATTGTTAACCACTATTGTCTAAATATTTTTAACAAGGTGGAGTCTTTCTTGAGGAGTAGCTGCCAGGAGCGTGCGAGCAATCTCTAAACTAGGTAGCATAAGCTATCAGCTATCAGCTAGCTGAATATTTGCCCCGCTCTTAAAATCCCATGAAGTTAACCACACGCGGACACTACAGTGTCAAAGCTCTACTGGATCTAAGTTTGCAACCTCGGTTCGGGCCGACATCGGTGAAATCGATTGCGAACCGACAGGAGTTACCCGCTCCATATCTAGAAAAATTGCTGATTGAAATGCGACGAGCCGGTTTAGTCCAATCTGTTCGGGGTTCCCAGGGAGGATATCAATTGGCTCGGGAGCCAGCTCAAATCTCTTTAGGACAAATCTTAGAGGCTGTAGGGGAAACTATTGAACCTTTACCTCGACATTCTCCTGACGCTACCCAACCAGAGGACTGGGTAACATTCAGTTTGTGGAACCGATTGCACAAAAAACTGGCCGAAGCGCTGTACAGTATTTCCCTCGAAGACTTATACTATGATGTCCGCAGTTGGCAAGCTGCTCTCGGAGAAGAAACTAGCTTTATCATTTAGATGGTAAGTTCATTCATTCGATCGCCAACTCACATGGACGCAACACTTGTTACCTACTCTGGTGGCACACGTTGCGGTGCTGTCCGCTTCACAGTCACGGTTGACAAACACTCGTCATCTGACTGCAACTGCTCTATCTGTAAAAAGAAAGGATTTTTGCACCTGATTGTGCCGCCCGAACGTTTTACCTTGCTCTGCGGGGAAGATGTTTTGACAACCTATACATTTAATACAGGCACTGCTAAACATACTTTCTGCCGGATTTGTGGGATTCACTCGTTCTATCGTCCCCGATCGCATCCCGATCAATTCGATGTCAACGTCCGCTGTCTTGACGACTATGCCGTTTCCCAATTTCAGATTCTACCCTTTGACGGTGTTAATTGGGAACAGAACGTACACGAACTGCACGACGAAAGTCATCTCAGCAGTTAAAATCGGCTCTAAAAAATCACACTCCGCTCGATGTAGCAGCAGTTAAAACAGCAGCTACCCGATCGCTCACTAGCGATCGAAGGGACTATCATGTTGAACACCATATATAATAATGCCGGATGAATTTACTGTTTTGATTTTAGCTGCGGTATTGGATTATTCGATCGGCGATCCTTGGGGTTGGCCGCATCCCGTGCAGGCGATGGGTTGGGCGATCGACCGCTATACTCGATTTGTCTTTAATATATGGAACAATCCCGCAGACAAAATGCCTCTCTCTGGCGATCGTCCCCCAGGCGAGCGGCACCAACTGCTGCTACGATGTGCTGGTACAATACTAGCGATCGGGCTGATTATAGGCAGTTATACTGTCAGTTGGTCGATCGTCCTTGCTGCTAGTTGGGTGCATCCTGTTTTAGGCATTGCCCTACAAACCATTTTGCTGGCTAGCTGTTTTGCCGGTCGCAGTTTGAGGGCGGCTGCTGAAGACGTGCTAGCGCCTTTAAATGTTGGAGATCTAGTCAAGGCGCGAGAAAGGTTGAGCCTTTACGTCGGTCGGGATACCGAAAACTTATCTGAGCCAGAAATTCTGCGAGCATTGTTAGAAACTGTAACAGAGAATGCAGTAGATGGCGTGAGTGCCCCGCTATTTTATGGATTAGTTGGGTTCGCTCTGCCGCATCTATTATTAACTGTTATCGATCGACCGATCGCTCCTGACTCGATGTGGGATCTGGCGATAGTTCCCTGTGCGATCGCCTACAAAGCAGCTAGCACATTAGATTCTACCGTCGGCTACAAAGAAGCACCATACACAGATTTAGGATGGTTTAGCGCCAAACTAGAAGACGTGCTGACATGGATTCCTTGTCGGCTAACAGTGATTACTTTAGCCCTGATATCTGGCAAACCGATCTACGTTTGGCAGATTTGTCAGAGAGATGCTGTTAAAGATGCCAGTCCCAATTCCGGTTGGAGCGAGTGCGCCTACGCCGCCATCTTGGGAGTACAACTGGGAGGTACAAATTCCTATCGGGGAGTTATCAAACACAAACCGCTGTTAGGCGAGTCGATTCGTGCGATCGCACCGCAGCAAATTGACCAAGCATTGCAATTAACTCGGTATTGCTTTCTGATTTGGTTGGGACTATCATTGCTTGTTTATACTTTATTATGTTTTGTTCCCTAACAATGGGCCTGACCCGCAGACAGATACAGCCCTCCGACAGGAGTCTGGAAGGGGAGTATCTTAGTTTTGCATTTATAGTGCGAGCGGTATAATACTCGCGAGCGGGGACAGCACTATAATAAAAGATGCTTTTTTCAAAAATGAGATGCTCCCTCTGGAAGAGCCAAACAAGTTTCGACGTTAGTAGTTCTACTCCCAGATTCAACTGTCAAGTCAATCTAAAATCTAAAATCGTTCGACGCTGACACTAACGCCGAAGTCTCACATCTAATAATTGTTCCAACCCTGAGATTAATTTGTCCAGTCAATCTAAAATCTAAAATCTAAAATCTAAAATTGTTCGATTCGCCAACAGCCAACCATTAGCTCGCAGCCAGCAATGACTAAAATTATTAAGATTTTATCCCCGGATGAAGTGAGGCGCACTCTCACCCGCGTCGCTTCCCAGATTGTCGAAAAATCAGGAGCTCCTTCGGACTTAGTGCTGTTGGGGATTCATACTAGAGGAGTGCCTTTAGCTCAAATGTTGGCAGCTCAAATTGAAGTCCTCGAACAAGTCAAAGTATGCGTGGGTGCTTTGGATATTACGTTTTACCGAGATGACTTGGATCGAGTTGCGATGCGGACACCTGCTAAAACAGAAATTCCTTTCGATTTGACCGGCAAAACGGTGGTGTTGGTAGATGACGTTATATATAAAGGTAGAACAATTCGAGCGGCTTTGAATGCGGTAAACGATTACGGGCGGCCGGAGAAAATTTGGTTGGCGGTATTAGTCGATCGCGGCCACCGAGAAGTACCGATTCAGCCGGATTTTACGGGTAAAAAGTTGCCGACAGCCAAGGAAGAACAAGTTAAGGTGTATGTTCAAGAACTTGACGGGCGCGACGGAGTGGAATTGATTAAGGGTTGATGTCGCTCGTTAGCCTCGAAACATCCGGGACACAACTGACTTAGGTACGTAGTTGCGCTTTAGCGCTCTTTGCTTCATGAAAGAGCGCTGAAGCGCAACTACGTACCTTAACGGCAGAAACAGATTCTCAGTTTTTCCAATCAGTAGTATAGACAAGAGCGCCCAAGCGCAACTACGTACCTTAAAATCGGCAGTGCAGGAGTTGAACCTGCCTGGGGCGAATTATGAGTTCGCTGCCTAAACCGCTCGGCCAACTGCCGTTAGATCGACTTATGTCGATCCAACTCAAAAGTAGTATAACATAATTTCCCAGTCCGTGCTAGAACTAGAGAACAAAAATCAAAATCTTTTAGATCTGCCGAACCCGCGATCGCCTGCATCACCTCTGTGCTGGAGTCGATCGACCGGAATTAGCAGTTTCTACGACTTGGAATCAACTTATAGGCAATGGCAGTCAACAACCCACCGTTAAATCGGAGTACCGACTATAACGGGGGCTTGAAACATAGCCCTAGTTGACCAGACTCAGGCAGTAATGCCTGCGTTAGTGGCAAGGCGTTTAACTAATACGAGTTGGAAGTCCCGCACTCTATCCGTTTACAGGATGAGTGACGGGATGAAAACGAGCACCAAACAAATTGAGCGATAGCGAATCCATGATAGGCTCGAACTAAGCGGGGATGATAAGAGTAGCCGTGGTGGGCGAACTTTCCGTTGTATAAAGGCTAGACACCACCTATCAGTTTCTGACTGGTAGCCCCAATATCCAGCTAAGCCGTAAAAGAGCTGATGGATGGGTGAAAAAATCAACAATTCTACTCCTTGGGACACAGGGAGTCTGCCGGAAAAGATAAGTAATTATCTTGCTAGTGAGTACCACATAAAGGTGAGTAAAACCTACGGAGGGAGGATAAGACCAGCTTAGAGAGGGCTGCGAATAAGGCTCTCCCGTTGAAAGAGGAAGCCCGCACTCTATTTGTTTACAAAATGAGTGTCGGGTATGTCACGTTCTTACCTACGGATGCGTAGCTAGTCCGTAGCTCTAAAACTCTTAGGTTAAACAGTCATTTGGGAGACAGTGCCAAGCGAGAAAGTACCGACCACTAACTTTGTCGAAGCTAACATTACCGGAGCAATCCGAGAGGGAGCAATCCCCAAATTAAACGCCCCACTGAGGCGGGTAAGCGAAAGAACAATATCAGCAGCCTCTATCCTGTAATGTCAGCAGGTATGCCAGGGAGAATAACCACTTTTGAGGCGCAACGGTTTCCTTTTATGGAGATACATAATGCAGTATAGACCCTGGCCTCCCTTTCCTCTCACCGCCAAGCCGAGTATAGTTATGGCGGGAGTCTCTAGGGAGGAAGAAAGGTGAATTCGACGGTAGTGCTGACTCTTATTCTGCTAACTCTAATGTTTGGAGCAGGTGTGACGAGTTCTGTTTGGGGATTTACTATAGGTCGCGAAGCGTTGAAAGGAACGACTCAACCTGATGTTCGCCCCAGCAACAATGCTGGCAGCGGTAAGCAGGGAGCTGCGGCTAGCAAAGACCAAGTGAGCATTTTGAAAGAAAAAGACATTCTTAAAACCGTCAAAGCGCGGGTAGAAGGTCGCGATCCTGACAAAAAAACAGCCGCGACAAATACTAAAGCAGACAAGGCAAGCTCTAAACCTGCCACAGCCAAAAAACCGGCTGCGGCAAATACCAGTGCCAAGTTTCCCCTGAACAGTCGCGACGGGGGAGTAACTCTGGAAGTGAGCGCAGCCAGCCAGCGCAGCAACTCGATGCTGCTAGACGTGAGCATGAAAAACGAAGGTTCCCAAGCTGTGAGGTTTCTCTACAGTTTCTTGAACGTCACTGACAATCAAGGGCGGGCTCTTTCGGCGACTGCTGAGGATTTGCCGGCGGAACTTCCACCCAACGGGCAGGTGTATTACGGTACGGTGAGTATTCCTACAGCTTTGCTGGAAAATGCTAAGGAAGTTTCGCTGACGCTGACAGATTATCCAGGCCAAAAATTACAGTTGCAAATATCTGGCATTCCAGTGGCAAAGTAATTATTGGATTTGGGATTTGGAATGGCTGATGAATTAAGTGTTTGGAGCACGGGCTTACATTTGCATTATTTTCGGACAATGGTATGAGACAAAAGGAGACCAAACCTCCAGACTGTTGACATAAAGTAAATAATTTCCTAGAAATTCCTAGTAAATCATTGTAAAAGCTGGCACTATGGATTGAAAACAAAAATACCACCTAGCGATGACAAAATATGTCACACCGCGAAAAGCTTGCAAAATCCTGCAAGTCTCAGATAAAACCCTTAGAAACTGGGAACTTGTCGGCAAAATATCAGCAATCAGAACCCCATCCAACCAGCGACGCTACGACATCGACAGCGTTCTCGGAGGCAGACACGACCGAATTACAGCCATCTACGCCAGGGTTAGCAGCTATAAACAGCGAGAAGACCTCTACAGACAAGTCAGCTACCTCCAAAGTATCTACCTGCAAGCCAAGGTCTTCAAAGACATCGGAAGCGGACTCAAATTCAAAAGAAAAGCGCTGCTTGCCCTTTTGGGACAAGTCATGTCGGGAGATATCTCAGCAGTTGTGGTCGGACATCAAGACAGACTCGCAAGGTTCGGTGGTGAGCTCATCAAATGGATCTGCGAACAAAACAATTGCCAACTCATGGTTCTCAGCAGAAACGAGTTGTCTTGTGAACGAGAAATGGTTGAAGACATCCTTGCTATCATCCACGTCTTTAGCAGCCGACTCTACGGTCTGGGAAAATACAAATCTGCTATCAAAGAAGATTCGAGTTTACCCGGAAGCCAAGCTAGCAGCAAAATGGAGGACTTGGATTGCGGCAAGTAGGTGGTGTTACAACCAAGCAATTGCTATTCTTAAGGACGAAAAAATAGGCAAGTATGATTTAAGAAAAAAGATAATGGATTCGGCTCCCGACTGGGTTTGCGAACAACCTTACAACCCGCGACAGATGGCAGTGTTTCAAGCTTTTGAAGCACACAAAGCTGCTAAAAAGGCAAAAGGAACGGCAAAATTTAGAAGCCGTTTAGACACATCTCAAACTATCCGATTTCAAACATCTAACTGGAAGTTCGGGGCTTTTTACCCGCTTGCTACTAAAGGGCTAACCTTTAAAGCGTCCGAACCAATCGTTGAGGTAATGCAACACGAGCCAACACTCAGTTTGATCGACAGGCAGTGGTTTATCTGCTATGTGATTGACGAACCAAAAATAAAGCCGATCGATAGTGATTTAGCTGTCGCACTGGATCCAGGTGTTAGGACTTTTGTTACTGGTTTTGACGGCAGTGACTTTATCGAAATAGGAAAAAACGATATTGGTCGCATCTATCGGCTAGCAAGACATCTAGACAAATTAATGTCCCGCATTGGACTAAGTAAAGGGAGGCAATTCAAGCGACTGAGGTATTGCTTGCGGAAATCGGCAGCAAAAATTAGAATCAAAATCAAGAACTTAGTTAATGAATTGCACAAAAAAGCTGCAAAATATTTTGCAGCCAAGTACAAACTAATTTTCTTGCCAACCTTTGAAACACAGCAAATGGTTAAGAAAGGTAGGCGTAGGTTGGCGACTAAAACTGCTAGAGCGATGGTCACGTTGAGCCATTATCGTTTTAAGCAAATGTTGAAGCATCAAGCCACCAAACATGGTGGTGTTGTAGTAGACGTAACAGAAGAGTACACATCGAAAACTTGCTCAAAATGTGGGCATATCCACGCTAAATTGGGTGGAGCTAAAATCTTTAAATGTCCAGAATGGGGACACACTCTGGACAGGGATAAAAATGGCGCTTTCAATATTTTGTTGAAAGCTTTGAGAGATACCTCCCTGACAGGAGAGCTTGCTGCTTTTTCTGTTTTGCCATACACGGCTATTCTGGGCTTAGTCCGGGATTTACCGGGTTAAATGTATCTGATTCTCAGGTTCGATCGAGAAAGTTGTTCTAGGGAGAATTGTGTCACTTTTAGGGGCTAGAGTTCAGGAGATAGCTGATTTACCTGCGATGAGTTGGGCAGAGGTGCTGTCGCGGTTGCTGTCAGTGCTGCTGCTGATTGCGATCAATGCTTTTTTCGTGACGGCTGAGTTTTCGATGGTGACGGTACGCCGATCGCGCATCAATCAATTAGTCGAGGCCGGCGATGTTCCGGCGATAACTGTTCAATCTTTGATACACAGTATCGAGCGATTGCTCTCAACAATGCAGTTGGGAATCACTCTTTCTAGTTTAGCTCTCGGCTGGATTGGAGAAGATACGATCGCCGTACTGATCCGAATGTCGATCGGCTATTTGCCGCTACCAATCTATATCAAATCGGCGATCGCCCATTCTGCCAGCATCTCAATAGTAACTTTTTTCCTGCTAGCTTACCTGCAAATCGTACTCGGCGAAATCCTGCCCAAATCTGTAGCCTTAGTTTATTCCGAACAGCTAGCCAGAAGTTTAGGGCCTCCGAGTTTATTGATTTCCCGCTTGTTCAATCCCTTTGTGTCGTTTCTCAATCAATCCACGCGATCGCTATTGCAGCTTGCGGGAATCGAATACGAGCGCACGCACCAGCCAGTTACGCCCCAAGAACTGCAATTAATTATAGCGACTTCCAGCGAATCAAGCGGCTTGGAAGCAGAAGAGCGAGAATTGCTGAATAACGTGTTTGAATTTGGCGAAGTTTGCGTAGAAGAAGTGATGGTACCCAGGCCCAGCATTGTGGCACTTCCCAAGACGGCTACGTTTCAAACTTTGCTTTCGGAAATGGCGATTTCCAACCATTCCCGCTATCCCGTCACGGGAGATTCTTTAGACGATATTATCGGGATTATTGGCTTCAAACAACTGGCGAAACCCTTAGCTGAAGGTTTGCTATCTCCCGACACGCCGATTGTAACTTGGATTAGTGCGGTGAGATTTGTGCCGGAAATGATGCTGCTGGGGGAATTACTGCCTTTGATGCAGGGTTCGTCGGAAGAAATTGCGATCGTCGTCGATGAATTTGGCGGCATTTCCGGCTTGGTGACGCTGAGGGATTTGATCGCTGAAATTATCGGCCGCACTTACGAGTCGCCCGACAGCAAAGAAATAGCTTTGCAAGTATTGGACGATCGCACTTTTTTAGCGCAAGCGCAGTTAAATGTAGATGATGTCAATCAAATATTGAATTTGGACTTGCAGGTGACAGACGAATATCAGACAATCGGAGGTTTTCTGAGTTATCAGTTGCAAAGAATGCCGGCGGTTGGGGAAGTTTGGCGCTGCGAAAATGCGGAACTTACAGTAGTTTCTGTGTGCGGGCCGCGGTTGGATCAGATTCAAATTCAGTTGTTGAGTGCGACGGCGGGCGATCGAGTTTTGGGTGAAGTTGCAGCGGCGGGCGGGGAAGTTGGGGGAAAAGGGCGATCGAATGGCGGTTTGAGAGGTGCGGCGAAGTTTTCTAGTTAATACCAATTAAAAAAATAAATGCAACAATATTGGTAGGGTGTGTCGCCAGAAAGCTTACCTTAAAAGAGATGAACAATCAGCTATGGCGACGCACCACCGACAAGATTTCAGCAAACAAACTCAACCTCAATTATTGTACAATACCGTTTACTTAAGACCGCCCTGGGGGTAAAACCCTCTGAAAAATAGATACGGAGATTGCTTCGTTCCTCTCTTCGGACTATATTAAGTAAACCGTATTGAATTATTGTAGAAACATTTTTTTGAATTGGTATTATATTTGGATTTTGATGGGGAGGACGATCGCAAATATGTCGATCGGCTTTTAGTCTGATTAAATGCAAAACGAAATTCAAAATAAACAGGACAATAACTAATGTTGGAGGAACAAGCTAAAGTCCTTTAATATCAAGCTTTGTGCTGTTCGTAAGAGTTTTTGCGGTATCAAGCATTCGGGAAAACTTCCTCTGAAAACATACGGCGCAGAATCTCATAGAAGGGTTCACAATACTGCGCTTGTTCGGGTGACAGACAAGCCCCAATCTCCTTACGAAGTAGGTGAGTCATCTGGCTGACGAGCTCCCAACTGACATTCAGTCGAGGGTAAATCATCACGCACAGGGGAAATAGTTCCGTTTCTAGCGCGTGCAAATTGCCTTCGAGCAAACAAACCCACATATAAACCTGAAACATCTCGACATCACGAACACTTGATGTACGGATACGTTCACTGTTAAGGGGCCCAGAATAACAGCGATAGCGTGGGTACAGTTGATTCACTCGATCGACTACCCGTTCAGCAATATAGCTCATCTTCGACATCAGCAGGCGAACAGATTGCACCGGAATCGCATTCGGTGGATGCTTTGCAGCAGCTTGGTATGCGCGTTGCAGTGGCATATATAAATGATCGTCTAGCATCTTGACGTAGTTACCAAAATTTTCCTGTTCTCCCTCAGGGAGCAAGTCCATCAACTGCGTTCCCGTGTAGTGATATTGCATCGCCACAAAGCCAATCACGCGGGGATCAATTGCTGTAACGTGCTGTCGGACTTGTCCGAGAACTGGGCTCACCTTGTTAACTATACGATAGGGCGACAATTGCTCGCTATATGCTTCGATCGCAAACTTATAAACTTGATGAATACCACCAGAAATATACCAAGGATCGATCAGATCCGTATCTATACCGTGTTCAATTAACGTTTCTGCCAATAGGTAGTCAGTTTTTGTCCAGGATTTTGCACTCACAGAACGCAGCGATGTCAACATTTGTTTTGCCATACTGATACGCCGTCGTTCGATAAATTTATCCTCACCCACAACCGCAGGGGTACCGCTTTTCATCTGTTGTAGATACTTTTGCGCGAAGGAAACAGATAAGTCTACCGATGGTGATAGCGGATCGAATGATATGGAGCTGAGCAAAGAAGGATGAGTAGTCATTGATTTAGTATTTATTCTGTCAAGGTTAGATGCTGATGGTTTTTCAGTCACACATTCATTTTTTGCGAGAGACAATTGTGCGAATGCCGGAGTAGATTTAATCTAGAATTTGGTAGCAAATGATGGCGATAATAGCGATCGCTATTGTTTGTTGAAGCATTCGATCTTAACTATAATCTCCTAAAACTCCAGGATTCAATCGTATAAATACTGATAAATATAATAAACTTCGCAGCCATTTCCGAGTCAATACCGTACTTGTAGGTAGACTTTCAAATTAAATAGTTGGCTGACTTTGTGCAACGCCTATATACCACGCTGGTAAGGTCAAAAAACGGCACTTGTCGCTGGAACCGAACTCCTTAGCCGAAATACCGAAGCTAGAGACTGTTATTGTTCAAAATTAGCCTAAAATTGCCTGATTTAACGATCGTGCTAGACAGTGCTGGCTGTATGTACCCAGCGGGTGCATCTGGTTTTTGAAGCCTGAAGAAGCATGACCGCATATAAGTTATTAGTTATCATCCGATATTGACGGAGGTCATGCTTCGCCCCTACAAACATATTTGCCCAAGTGACATGCACCCTACCCAGCACTGTTCGGCGGAATAAATTTAAATTGCACAAAAAGCAGGAAATCGCTATTTTGCTTGAGATTTTTTCATATTTCAAGCAAAGAAAATTGATCGAGAGCTTGATTTCAAAATCAAAACCCTTAAACTTGACGAGACTCGCGGTGTTCAAAATCAATCTATCTGCATTGCCAACCCTACAAATTGGTTAATTTCAGTGAGTTAAACAATCAATTAGTGCGGATTGAAAGGGTGCATCTGGCGCAAGGCAAATATATCCGTAGGGGCGAAGCATGACCGTAGAAAATAGGAGATTATAACTAATAACTTATATGCGGTCATGCTTCGCCCTCTTCAAAACTCAGATGCTCCCTTGCAAACCTGCAATATTAAGCGTAAGGCACCGGATCTTTTAATCCTAATTCGTCAAAAGCAGCCAGCCGCAGCCGACAAGAATCGCAAACGCCGCAGGCTTTTTCCCCGCCTGAATAACAAGACCAAGTTTGTGTCCAAGGCACTCCCAACTTGTTGCCCAATTGAATAATTTCGGTTTTTTTAAGTTCTATCAAAGGTGTGAAAATCTTAATAGCTTCTCCTTCCCTTCCCTGCTTGGTTCCCAACCGAAATACTTCCTGCATGGCTTGGATGTAATCGAGGCGGCAGTCGGGATAGCCGGAATAATCTAAAGCGTTGACACCGATGTAAATTCGCTGAGCTCCTAGGGTTTCGGCGTAGGCGAGGGCAAAGCTGAGAAAAATGGTATTTCTAGCTGGAACGTAGGTAACGGGGATGTTTTGCGACATTTCTGCCAGATTGCGATCGATCGGCAATTCTATCTGATTGTCTGTCAAAGCCGAACCGCCCCACTGCGTCAAGTCAAAGTTTACCACCTGATGCACCTTAACCTGTGCTGAAAGTGCGATCGCCCGTGCTGATTCTAACTCTCGCCGGTGTCTTTGCTTGTAGTCAAAGGATATCGCATAACATTCGCAGCCGTCGGCTTTGGCTTGATACAAAACTGTTGAGGAATCCAGCCCTCCCGACAATAAAATAACTGCTTTCACTTAAAACATCCTCGATTGCATCAGGTTTTATATTTATATCAAATCTGTTGTCACTTGACAAGATAGGACGTACGGTTGAAACCGCGCCTACAAAAACGTAGGCGTTAGCCTTCCCGAAGGGTAGTCAGCCGGACGCCGACTGAAGAAGATAAAATAATTTTAACCGCATAAGACGGCGGTTGAAACCGCGTCTACAAAAACGAAGTCCGCCTCTGCGGACTGAAGAAGATAAAATAATTTTAACCGCCGAGTCTTCTTCAACCCGCGGAGGCGGGTTTTGTTTGTATAGAAGCGGTTTCAACCGCCGAGTTTTCATGCAACAAATCGTCTAGTTCCCGGTAATCCGGCAAAGTTGTATCAATTGCTCTACCCTGCCGCAAAACTGTGCGATCGCGCTGCGATCTAGATAACAATTCGCTAAAATTCCGCGCCTTAAACAAAATCAAATCTGTGGGTAAACCAACTCCGATTCGTCCCAAATTCGGCAATCCCATTAAGTCGGCTGCTGTGGTTGTGACTGTGCGCGGCCAATTTTCCCAAGGCCGATCTAAATGGGCGATACGGGCTGCCATATTCAAGACTTCCAAAACATCGTGATCGCCAAATCCGTAAAACGGATCGCGACAATTGTCGCTAGCAACTGCGACGGGAATTCCTGCTGCTTTTAGTTCATGCAAGACAGTCACTCCGCGCCACCTCGGTGTACGCCCAGATTGTCTGTCTTGCAGGTAAAGGTTGCACATCGGCAAGCTGACAATGCCAATATTTGCTTCCTTGAGTAATGTCAAAGTTTCTGTTACTAAGTCTGGCGGTTGTACGGCTAAACTACAGCAATGCCCGCAGATTATTTGACCTGCAAATTCATGCCTAATAGCGGTTTTTGCGACTTCTCGCAGTGTCGTTGATTCTGGATCGTCAGTTTCGTCGGTGTGGAAGTCGAGGTTTAAACCGCGTTCTTGGGCTAAGCTAAATACGCGATCGAGTTGTTTGTCTAAATCGGGATTCATGTAGGCGACGCCGCCGAGAATGCCACCGATTTGGGCAATTTTGTCTGCTAATTTTTCGCCCTCGGGTGTCAGGTAATAGTCGAGGGAAACTAGGGAAACTGCTTGCAAAATTAGCCGATCGCGCCATTCGGCCTGCAAGGCTGTAAATACTGCTAAACTAACGGTTCCCTGTTCTCCTGCGCTGTCGATGTGAGTGCGGATCGCCTTGGTTCCGTGGGCGTAGCTGCACTGGAGGCCGAACTGCATCCGCCGGTAAACATCCTCTGCATTCCAGTATTTTTGGGCATCAGCGTGCACTGTGTCGATCGCGCTAGCAAACGTTCCATCGGGATTGGGCGATCGTTCCCAGATATGTCCTTTGTCTAAATGCGCGTGCATATCGACAAAACACGGGAAAATTAAGCCGCCTTGCAAGTCTACCATCGGAATATCTGCAAGTTGGGATAAAGATTCTGTACCTGTGGGGATGATTTGGGCGATCGCGCCGTTGGCAATTTCCAGATCCACCAGACAAAAATTGCGATCGGCTGTTGTGGTGATAGTAGACGCTGAATTGGCGATCGATTTCATCTCTAGAAGAGATTCGGGTACGCGACCATTTTTTAGCAAATAATTAGATGTAGCTGGCAACATGAAATTTTCTAGTTAATATTTTATTGAGTTGAGAGTTATTGAAGATGTCTATTGTAGGGGCGCGTATCTGCTAATAATTCATGAAACAATCCAGTGTGTCAATGCTCTCATCCGCCCTCTTCTCCTTAAATGAACTCTATTGGGTTATACAATAACATTATAGCAGCTTTAATAAACATGATATCTGTCAAATTTTGCTGCTGGGATAAGCCCCTCAGGGAGAGCAAAAGTAATCTAAAAATAGACACAGAGATTGCTTTCATAAAAAATCGCGTTCATGTATATAGCGTTATATCGTTGACCGTTACATCGGAATGATTTAACCACAGAGAACACAGAGGACACAGAGTCCGAGAATAGAGAGATGAATCATTCTGATGCTACCGGATTTGGTGTTACTCACTTCGGAAAAAATTAACATTTACCCAAGCATATCACTCGATCTAAAATCTTAAATGAAAAATCCCCATTCCCCAATCCCCAAATCTAAAATCAACTGAGCCGTGTTGCTTTATATTATTGGCAATGTCGTGCATATTTCTGACCCACAGAAGCAGTTGGCGGTACGGGTAGACGATGAATGCAAGGGTTCTGACGTGTTTAGTTCGGATATCTGCACTTGTTGCCGTCCTGATTTGGTACAGGGTATCGAAATTTGCATCCAAACGGCACAATCCGGTAGTTCTGGGGTAATTGTTTACTTCCGCAAGCAAGGCAGAGCTTTGGGGGAAGTAACTAAGTTTTTGGTGTACAATGCCAGAAAAAGGCTGGGAGCATCTCAGTTTTGCATTTATAAGTGCTGTCCCCGCTCGCGAGTTGTAGAATACGCGAGCTCTTGCGTGCTCGCACTATAATAAAAAAATGCTTTTTGCAAAACTGAGATGCTCCCAAAAGGCTCGAAGGTGGCGATCGCCCTGATGACTATTTTACTCGCACTCAATGTGTTGCAGGATTTCAAGATATGCGGTTTCAAGAACTAATGCCAGACGTGCTGCACTGGTTGGGTATCCCTCGCACTGACCGTTTAGTTTCCATGAGCCATCTCAAATACAATGCTATTATCAATTCTGGCATTCAAGTAGTCGATCGCCTCCCCATCCTCGAAGATTGGATTCTCGCAGGCGCACAAGTCGAAATCGTCGCCAAAAAAGCCGCCGCCTACTACACGCCAGACCCTGTGCCAGATGCTACAATTCTTGCAGAAGCGATCGGACGCGATGCCAGGAGATTCAGAAGGCAAAGACACGACTGTTCGGAAACAGTTGCGTCTTTGCCAAATTAAATTTATTACTGGTTTTTGATCAGTCAGGGTAGGTTATGGCTAATTTGCGTTCTACTGTGATCGTAAAAACAGATATTTGCGGATATACCGCCCGAGTTAAAAAATTATCTCAGTCGGACTTAAGTAGTTTGTTGAACGAGCATAAAACTTTTATTTCAGATATTAGTACCAGAAATGAAGGAAGTTTGATCAAAGGCGAAGGTGATTCATTTTGGCTGATTTTTCCCAGCGTCACAGCAGCCGCGATGGCAGCCTTAGAAATGCAGCAAGAATTGAGAACCCAACAATCTAGCAAATCGAACGACGAACGATTGGCTATTCGCGTGTCGATTACCTTGGGAGATGTCTTGCATCAAGATAAAGATATCTTTGGCGATACGGTCAATTTAACAGCGCGTATAGAATCAGTAACTCCCCAGGATGAAATATATTTGTCCCAAGCAGCATGGCTGGCGCTCAACAAAGCAGAAGTGCAAACATCTTTTGTCAATGAGTTTTCCTTGAAAGGGATGAGCGAACCTGAAAAGGTTTACAAAGTTGACCAAAGTTACAAGACGCGAATTGTGGAAAATCAAGCAATAATTAAAGCGGATTTGAGAGGTTTTATTGCTTATCAAGAATCTAATTCTATCAGAGATGTTGAATATTTGCTCACCAACTTTGATACTTTTGAAAAAAACATTTGCGAAGAATACGGTGGCACAATTCGCAGTATTGTTGGCGATTCGCATTTGTTGACTTTCCCAGAAGCTCACTCAGCCCTAGCGGCCATGGAAAGTTTGTGCGAAAATTGGAAACTTTTTATACACGGTCATAAAATACCTTGCGGTTTGTCGGTGGGAGTTGCTAAAGGAAATTTGTATATATTTCGCTCTTGCACTTACGGAAAAGATATTAACATTGCCGACAGGCTGGAAGATTTAAGCAAAATAGTATCTCCAGCTACTGAAAAAAATTCGGTAATAGTTTCAGACCAAATAAAACGCGAAGTTAGTGGCTCGAAGTGGGAATACAAGCTGATCAAAATCGATAAAAATGCGATTTTAGATAATCTGTTAGATTACAGTCAGTTTGACTTTTTTCAGGAAAATGATGTTTACCGATGTTTAGTTGTTTAACACTCGGCTGCCGTTCTACGATAGTTGGTAGTGCCCACGAAAGTCCGCTCCATTTTGCGGACTTTCGTGGGCACGTGCGATCGAATGTAATTACGGTTAATCGATCGGACACGATATAATCCTGTGTCGGGAGATAGTGAGGGAGTTGAACTTTCTGTTGATAGTTTCCCTCTCTGACTGCGTTTATCAAGTCCTAGAAACTCCGCAAAGTTCGATCGACTACTTTCAGGGTATGTTGGGCTATATCAGTATTCAACTATTGATAGTCCTCGTTTCCCTTGCAGTAGTAATAGTTACACTCGTAGCGAAGGTGTTTGCCAGATTGGAAGCAATACTGTCTGACTGTATAAAACCATACACTGTAAAGGTTTTTACTCAACCGACAGAGTTCTCGCAAGGTGTTAAACTCTTTGGTGGCAAGTCCGCGTATCTGATTTTTTGAGTCAGGTACATAGAGCTTTCCCTAGAACTATGGCTAGTCTAGGAAAAGCCTAGCCAAAATGTAAAGCCGATGCTCAAAGCACGGGGTTTCAAACCAAAAATTTTCGATGAAGTTGAATAATATTGAGCTAGAGGCTGTAAAATATCTGAGAACACCAACTGCGATTCGCCAAAAGTGCGATCGGCTTTTTAACTTAGCCTCCGAAAATAAACTCAATTTCTTCTGTGTCGATTTATCCGAACTCGACAAAGCAGCAAATTATGTAATCGACACAACCCGCCAACAGTATCCCGATTTTAATATTCCGTTTCACAGTCAGTGGCGGCATTTTGAAGCCGGCAACCAACCGCGCCTCGCTCAATTCGATGCAGCTTTAACAGAATTTTCAGTCATAGAACAAGCAAAGATAAAATTTGATTTAGCCATTGTCAGCGTTTTACTCGATGCCAGTACCGGCGCAGATTGGCAGTATTGCGAAGCAGAAACCAAAGAAGTTTATCGCCGTTCAGAAGGGTTGGCAGTAGCCACTTTTCGGATGTTTTGTCAGGGTATTTTTTCCAGCAATCCAGATTTTCCTTGGCAAGCCGATTTTCGCGGGCTTTCTCAATTAAAATTAGAAACCTTAGCGGCCGGATTTCAAGTAAGTCGAGACAATCCGCTAGTTGGTTTAACAGGCAGATTAGAATTGTTGCAGCGTTTGGGGAATGCAATTTGCCAACATCCATTATTGTTTGGCAGCGAGAACCAGCGTCCCGGCAATTTGGCACAATACTTGCTTGACAGTCTGGTTTCTGGAGTCAAAACTGTGGATTGTGCTAAAATATTGAGCGCTGTTTTGACAGGTTTTGGGGAAAATTGGCCGGGAAAATATGCCATTGGTGGCGTTAATTTAGGTGAGGTTTGGCGGCATCGGGCTTTGCAAGGAGAAAATCTGGGAGATGAATTTGTGCCGTTTCACCAACTCTCGCAGTGGTTGACTTATTCGCTGTTGGAACCGCTGCAAGAACTCGGTTTGTACGTCGTGCGATTGGACGAGTTGACGGGATTAGCGGGGTATCGTAACGGCGGTTTGTGTTTGGATATGGGGCTGTTACGGGCAAAAGATTCGGCTATTTTTGAGCAGAAGTATTTGCCGGGTTCGGAAGTTGTAGTAGAATGGCGATCGCTCACTGTGATTCTTTTAGATAAAATTGCAGCAGCTATGCGATACAAGCTGGATTTGAGTGCGACAAAATTGCCACTGGTGAAGATTTTGCAGGGAGGAACTTGGGCGGCGGGGCGAAAAATTGCCACAGAATTGAGGGCTGCTGGAGTACCGCCAATTCATATTGAAAGTGACGGGACTTTTTTTAATAGTTGACAGTGGACAGTTGACAGAAGTCAAGCGTGAAGTCAGAAGAAGGAAGGTTCGGAATGCAAGTCCGATGGCACTGAAAAAGTCTAACTGAATTGTTGTAGCAAGGATTTTTTAAAGCTGTATTTTTTTGCCAAGAAATCGTGGTTAAGCGAATTCTAGTTTAATATTAGTCAATATTGATGTTAATTATTAGGTACGTTGTTGCGCTTAAGCGCTCTTTATAATACAATACAGTTTACTTAAGATTGTCCTTATTGCTTTATATCTAAGAAAGAGCGCTCAAGCGCAACTACGTACCTTTATTGCAGTATCTATTTTTCAGAGGAGTTTCACGAATAGCAGTATATTAGTCAACTGTATTGCTTTATATCTAAGAAAGAGTATATTAGTCAACTGTATTGCTTTATATCTAAGAAAGAGCGCTTAAGCGCAACTACGTACCTTTATTGCAGTATCTATTTTTCAGAGGAGTTGTTTTTAAATTCGATAGCTGCATCATTTTTTTTTGTTATTCAAACGCCTTGGTGCTTTTAATTTTGCTTTCATGCGATAGTGTAATTGCTTGTGTAATGTTTGATATTTGACTGATATTTGATAGTTATCTTCTACCCAGGCCGCAATTTCTTTGTAAGTTGTGAATTCACAGGATTCCTCACTTAACTTTTCTGCAATTCCTGCTATTACTGCTGAGGGAATTATTCTGGGTCTACCAGTTGCTTGCCGTATTTTTAACAGTTCTTGCAGACCGCCAGCACTATATTGTTTTAACCATCTATGTACAGTAATTCTATGTACACCTAAACGTTCAGCTACATCTGTAAGGCTTTGGCTATATCCAGCCTTTAACCAATAAAGTGCCTGGATTTTTGAGCGATTAGTCAAGGTTCGTTGCTGCGACAGAAGTTGTTTTAATTCCTCGGCTGTTACATCAATTCTTTCTTGGTAGTTTACTTTCATAGAACATTCCTCAAAGCCTAAGCGTCATTGTAGCATATCTTTGGGTAAATTCTCTAAGCTTTAGCAGTTTTGATGAGCGCACAAATGACCCGATTTCGTAAAGAAATCGGGTCATGCGTGTTATGTTTTTTAGCGGTTATGGTTAGCGGCAAGTGCGATATTTGACGTGATAAACTAAACCGCGATGAGCTAAATCGAAGGAGTCAACGGTGGCTGTGCCGGCACCGCGGGCTGTCATCGAAGCATTTACTCGCATATTTACACTGTCGCCACAGCGAGACCACACATCTGCTACAGTGGCTAAGCTATCTCGAACGTTGTAGTTGGTTTCGCCGTTGAAAGTGCGAGAAAAAACTGGGCCCTTGGCTCCAGCAAAAAAGTATTCTGCTCTGAGGTTTCCGCTGGTTTTAGGAGCAACGTAACCGCGATAATCGGCATCGTAAATCGAAATTTGGAAGCCTTGGGGTACTTTGATGGGAATGCTCAAATTGCAGCTTTTCCGGGTCTCTGCTGAGACGTTTCCTTGGGCTACAAACTTATCAAATAGGATGCTGAGTTCTTGACCGTCGGGGCTGACGCTGACGCTGGCGGATCTGTCTGGGCAACCGCTACCGCCGTAGCTTGCACCTAATATTTGAACTGATGGGTTAGCAGCCAAGGCTGGGCTGATAGCAGCAGTGGTTAATACTGTGGCTAGCAATAGTTTTACAAATTTCATGGATGTTCTCCTTAATGTTTTTTTGTTAGGACAAACCTGAATTATTCAAGGAAGATTGAGGCGATACCCTTCCAATTAGGAGATGGCAAGCCTTTACTGAAAAGGCAGTCAGACTCTGACTGGGAGCTAGATCGCTGTACCTGGCTCGGAGCTTGATCAAGTAGCATTAGTTGATGGACTAATACTTGTTTTGTCCTGATACTTTCTAAGATTCATGGCATTTAGAGATTGTTCCGGAAAATTCGATGATAAAAAATTGATTTTTTTTTACAGGTGTTTGCGGGAACAAAGCTCTGTTTTTTTTGTCTGCTGCTGCGCGGAAAAATGTTTTTTCAGCAGCAAATATTTTCCCGTGGCTATTTGTTGAGAAAAGATGCTTGCATTCTGGAATTATAGGCTTTGTAGCTGTAGTGAAATGATCTGTGTGGTAGCGGGTAACGGTAAAAAAGAGGAGAGATGTATTCTCAGGCAGATCTAGGTAGGGAGAGATGATAGTAAGGTAGATTAACTCTTCACAAAAAAATGAGTTAGTGTTATCGACCATCTTTTGATACAGCACAAGTTAACTCTCGTGCTGCAAGCTCAAGCGCACACGGGAAAATTTCGTTAACTGCTGAAAGAAATTGGGATGCTGCTAGCCTGTGAGGTGACGCGAGATTTGCTGCTGAAATACGAAGAAATGGAAATGCCGATCGCTAAAGTGAGATGTTTTGATTGTCGATCGCATTCTGGTTGCTGCTAACTCAGCAGTGGCGGCAGTCGATCGGCTTAAACAAGTGAATCCGAAGTCTATTAAGTTTTTGTCCTTGCTGGCGGCGCTGGAGGGAATCGATATTGTACTGGGACTTGCAGATGTGGCGATCGCCTTTATTGCCCTTTGTAAATTGAATTAAATATATTTTTGCTGTATATGCTAATACATTCATTTAACAAAACTTTGTTAACATGAATCTTGGTTTGATATTGCCATAATTTATAAATAGTTACATCTTTATGTCAGGAAAAACCTATATATAGCAAGGATTACAGGATTCTTAAGATTTTATTCACAAATTGCATTATCAAGATGTATTTACTGCATCTAATCGTTAAATTCTATGTATTTAGTATAACTAATGGCAGCAATTACTACATAAAATAGAGGTATGATGCTCACTGCTTACGATCGACTAATAACTTTTTTTGAACGAGGAAAAAAACAATGGAGACTACAGCACAGAAGCAAGCCCCACATCAGACTGCTGAGGAAGTGAAAATTAACGATATCAACAGCTTGGAGTTTGAGCTTTGGGCTAAAGCGGTCAAACGACAGATGATTGCAGCACTCTCTAAAAAGGCCGCGATCTAACATCTCTGGGTTTTTGTGTGCAAGTGGTGTAAATTAACTTAACAAAATTGTTGTCTGCATTGTTGTCCGATCTCTATAGGGGGAGATCGAGAGAAGAGAAGGAGAGGGGGAGAGGGGGAGAGGGGGAGAGGGGGAGAAGAAAACTTTTTGCTTCTTCCTTGTTTTGAACGCACGGGTGGCCGGAAACTGGGTTTTTTTGCGGAAATACTTCTGTTGCGACGGGCAGAAATGGTAAAAAAACTGGTTTCTTTGTACCAAGAGTGTGTCCGTGACTTTTATTTCTGCCGAAGGTTTTTTCCCGGATTACCAGAAAAACATGGTTTAAAGCCTCTGCCTTAAGCGGGAGAAATTAAAACAAGACTATTCATTACTCGAATCCTCAAACTTCCAGGTAGAGGTCGCCCTCAACTGTCAACTGTCAACTGTCAACTGTCAACTGTCAAGATCGCTTATCAACCGCCGCTAGCAATCGCAGATTTCCGTCTTGAATCTGCACCGCTTTTACGGTTCCCACAGCGACTCTTTGTTGACCGTTAGCCATCGCTACTTCTATCTTAATCTTGGGGTCAGCCTGCAAGCCCAGGCGCCCCCACAACCATTTGATTTGAGTAGCAGGAAAAGAGCGGACTTCTACATCGGCAAAGGGCGGATTAACCCAGCGGGTTCCGTCGTAAAAACTGGCTACTTGTACCTGATACCAAACTTGTTCTCCGGTCAATTTTAACTCGTTTTTCGCTTCTGGTTCCAGCCACTCAGCGGGATTAATACTGCTAATTAAAGTAGCAGAACCCATAATTTGACTTTTGTGGTATTCTAAACTTTCAGCTTGAGAAATTGCTTCCTCAAGTTTATTGACCAAATTGCGAATTCTAGTTCGAGTTTCGCTGTCAGTATCTGGTTGCTGGTCGAGCCAATTCATCGCCTCGCGAGTTCCGTCTTGAGAGGCTACAATCAGGGTGCCCCAAGCTTTGACATCGGCGTCAGCGGCATTGACTCTCAAGGCGGCGTCTACGCGGTTCATGATCCGCCCGCCTTCATTTTTGAGGGTGGTGGCAATTTCGTGAGTGTTGCTGGGATCGGCTTCAAATACTTGCAAAGCTTGACTCCAGCGGCCGTCTATCAATTCTGCGAGAACTTGTTGGCTGGGACTGGCCCAAGATGCGATCGCCTGAGCACGAGTAATTTTAGCATGAAATTCGATCGTCTCTAGTTGAGCTTGGGCGACTGCGGGCCAATTCTGACCGGCTTTGGCTTTAGCTGAACGCATGACATTTAATCCGGGAGACCAAAGTCCGCTTTTTGCCAGTCGCAGCCCATTTTTATAAGTCTGGTCATTGAAGGCAAATTCTTCTAAGGAAATCGCGGTTAATTGAACTGGGTTCGGGATAAATTTGCGCGAACCAATTTGATAAATGGTAAATTGCGGTTCTAAACCAATTGTTTGGTCGATCGCCAACTGGGGGTTTTGCCCCTTAACAATTTGCTGCCAATTCGGCGCTTGTCCGGCCGCACTCGCCCAATCCAACAGCGAGATTAAATGATTTTGACTGGGGTTGTAGCGAACGACTTGTCCGTAGGGAATTTTCTTGTCGCCCCGCACGAGTTTACCGCTGACATTAAACCAAATGCCCAATTCGGGGGGCTTGCCGTCAAAGCGGCGCAGTTCTGTTAGCGGTAGCGACTGATTTGAGGCTTGATTGTTGGATCCAGAGTCATCCAAAGAAGCAATGACAAAAGATTCCGCCGGGCCTTCTATATTCACAGAACTTGCTAGCTGAAAATACTGTACGGTATCGGAATCGCGATCGGGAAGTTGCACCCGCTTGTACACGCGAAGTTCGACAATTTGACGGCAAGGATTTTTGCAAACTGTAGAAGCATTAACTGTTCTTTCCACCATCACCGGCAACAGCAAATCGGAAATAGAATTATCTGCGGATTTCTCAACAGGAAGCGGTAGGGGTTCGCCGGTGATGAATCCCAATTTGCGGATGCTGGCTTTGATTTGATCGAGAGTTTGGATGGTATCTCTGCTACCTGTAGGCAGGCGCGACCATCCGGGTACAAACTGAGATATCAATCTGTTCCCGTTGGGATCGACAATTAGCTGGTAACTCAGCCAAGCGCCACCTCCCATCAAAGCTGCACAGCCGCACAAGACGCTGAGGGCTGTCAAATTAGCTACCAGTCTTTTCCAAGGATATCTGGCGGGAGTTGGGGAACCAGGTATGGGAAGCTGGGACTCTTGAAGTTTTTTGGCGCGTCGGTTTTGGCGGCGGCGTCTTGTCGGAGAAGGAGTAACTTTGCGATTTTCTGGGGGTTTGGCTCGATTTTTTGAGGAGTTTATTTTGTGTTCCATCGTCGAAATTTTAGAATTTAGATTTTAGAATTTAGAGTTTAAATTTGGAATAGCCGATCGTACTGCCGACCTATGATATCCCAGGTATATTGGCTTTCAACGAGCGATCGGGCCCTCAGAGAGAGTTCCTGTCTTAGCTGATAATTTTCAAACAAACTGGTAATCGCCTCAACATACTCCTGAACTTCGTTTGCCCGCAAGGCCCTTGTCGGGGAAGGCCCGCCACCGACGGTTAAACCCTCCAAACCTCGATCGCTAGCAACTACAGGCGTTCCAGCCGCCATCGCCTCCAAAGTTTTATTTTTAATTCCAAAACCAATCCGCATCGGCACCACACAAACAGCAGCCTGATGCAAATATTCTGCCACCCTTTGCACCCTGCCTACTACTTGAATTCCCGGAAGTTTCCCCAAGGCGAGGACTTCGGGAACTGGCGAGGTGCCGACTAGGGTGAGGGTAGCATCGGGATACCGCTGCTGCAACTTTGGGAGTACCTGCAAACTGAGAAACCTGGCCGCGTCTATATTGGGCAAATTGTTCATGGCGCCTGCAAAGATTAAGGTGTGTCCTCCTGGATCGATCGACCGATAGGGAAATTCTGCCAAATCCACGCCGTTAGGAATCACATCAATGGGAGGGACAAAAAAATCTGCTTTCCCTCCGAGGCTGCCAGAGGACAGCAATTCTAGCAGTTGCTGCTTGTCTGTGGATGTGGTGGCGACAATACGGGAGAATTTGGTACAGTAACGTTTTTCGTAGCGGGCGAGTAGCGGTAAATTTAGTCGATCGCGCAGGGGTTTTTGGGAAGTCCCGGTGGCTAACATTTCCCTGCAAGTTCCCCAAACGGAACTGTGAATATTTGCAACTGTTAGCAGTTTTTGCCGCCATTCTGGACGCACATAAATCTCGTTAACGCTGTGCTCGCAGGTAACAGCATCACATTTGCCTGCTATGACTAAATTGTCTGCCCAATTTTGCATTGCTTGAGAGTAGCTGGAGATTACGTTCGGAGGCGTCCCGGATAACAAAAATTGACTAAATCTGTGGAATTTTCCTATTATTTCGTTCATTTTCTCATCAATCCCCTGATTGAGGGGAGGAAAGAATTCTTCCTCAATCCCCCCCTTGTTAAGGGGGGGAGGAAAGAACCCCCCCTCAGTAGTCTCCTGATTGAGTCTTAGCCCCCCCTTAGCAAGGGGGGGTTGGGGGGGTGTCTGCGGGTGGAGGAAAACTGCTAATTGTGTAACTTGTTGCCTCAATGCGTCGATTTGTGAGTCAGTGACATCTGGCGATCGCACAGTACCAAGAATTACATCATGCCGCCGGCTCAAGTATTGCAACAAATTAAATGTCCTTACCTGAGTTCCGCCGCGGCTTGGCGGATAGGGAAAAGTTGAAGAAAGCATCAAAATTCGCATGGGATGTTGAATAAATAAAGTTGCCACTGTCACGATAAAATTGATTGATAAAACCTGTTTAACAATCCTCCCACCTATGGATGAATTATCTGTTAAGGCGCTGCTCGAAGATTTGAAAAAGTCTGACGAAAGCGTGCGCGATCGGGCTACTACAGAACTCTGGCGCACTTGGTTTAACCAGAAGGGTGACTACGGGATGCAAGTTCTCAGGCGATCGCAAGTTTCCCTAGATGCAGGAGATGTTCGGCACGCTTTGGATTTGCTGACAAAACTGATTGCGGAAGCGCCGGATTTTGCTGAAGCTTGGAACCGGCGCGCCGTACTTCACTATACCCAAGGCAATTATCAAAGGTCGATCAAAGACTGCGAAACAGTCCTCCAACTAAATCCGGTGCATTTTGGGGCGTTGCACGGTCTGGGTTTGTGCTACGCTGCCCTGGGAGAATACAGAAGTGCTATTCGAGCTTTTCGTCGCGCTTTGGAAATTCAACCTTTTGCATTGGTGAATCAAAAGTTAATTCTGGAATGTACAGCTCGTTTAAATTAAAAGACATAGGGCATAGGGCATTGGGCATTGGGCATAGGGCATAGGGCATAGGTGGTTTCTTTCCCTGAACTCAATTGCGAATTTTTTTCGCAATCTCAATCCCAAATCTAAAATGGTTTTAATGCCGAAAATTAGTGTTTGCATTCCTACTTGCAATCGAGTGCATTTGCTGGCTAGTGCGATCGCCAGCGTGCTAGATCAAACTTATACAGATTTTGAGTTAATTGTCTGCGATGACGGTTCGACGGACACGACTGCGCTGTTGATGTCGGAATTTGTCGTAGCTTGCGGGGCTCCCAGCCATCGCCCGATTCGCTACATTCGCCACCCGCAGAATATCGGCAAAAGTAATAATATGCGATCGGGCTTTGCGGCGGCTAGGGGCGAATATTTTATCAAGTTTGACGATGACGATCGCCTGAGCGCGCAATTTCTAGAGCGGACATCTGCTATTTTAGATAAAGACCCCAGCATTGATTTTGTCAGTACCGACCACTGGGTCATTGATGTCAACAACAACATTGACGAAAACCAGACACAACTGAATTCGCAGCGGTGGGGCCGCACCGAGTTGTCGGCGGGAATTATTGAAGATTTACTTGCTACAGTTTTTCTGAGGCAAAGTTTGCAAATAGGCGCAACTTTGTTTCGGCGCCGCGCGCTGGAAACAGTCGGATTTCTGCGGCCCAATTGGCAAAATTGCGAAGATAACGATTTGTTTGTGAGACTTGCGCTTGCGGGCAAAAAGTGCTATTACTTGCCCGAGCTGTTGATGGAGTATCGATTTCACGCAGGACAGCAAGGATGCGATCGGGCAATTCCCTATTTGAGCGATAAATTGCGCTATTTGACCAGTTACGAATTTGATTCCGAGAAGTTGGAAACAGTCAGGCTCAAGAGGATTGCAGAAACTCAATTAGCGCTTGGTTTGCGGTTAATTGAGGTGGGTGAAACTGCAAAAGGGCGGCGGATGGTGCGAGCTGGGAAGTCGGTTTCTGAGACTAAAATGTGGGCTGCTTTGGGATTGTCGCTGCTGCCAATTGAGTGGCGGGGGAGAGCTTTTGCGGCCGTGCGAGAGTTGGTGAATAGTGCTGAATTTTGAATTTTAACATCTATAGCAATCGATCTGATTCTCACAAAACAACGCCCCCTTGTCTTCCTAGACTCCTTGTATAGCAAAATTTTCAGGTTTTTGAGATCTAGAAAATCAATTAGGATTGCTATAGTCGGGTTTCCTAATTTAACCTTTAGATAGCGGAAGGCATTGCGGAGATGTTTGGAGAATCTATTCAAGCATCTATTAAAGCTGTACTAGCTATATTTATTGCTTCTAAAAATTCACTAAGTGGAAACTTCAATTCCGCTAAAAAATCGGGATGAACATATTGTGAGTATATATCTATTTCCATTTTTTCGACACTTTTATCTTTATTGATTTGTGCAACCTGTTGTCCCTTATATTGTATTTCAACAGTCATTTCATTATATTTAATGTCACTAAGATAAATGATTTCAAAACCAGAATCTAGATTTATAGCCATTTTGAACCTCTTAATCTACAAATGTACCAAAACTACCATCTGCTTCAAACCTGATTCGACTTCCATCAGGAACTATAGCCTCAATTTCACCTCTTCCAAGTCTAACAAAAACAACATTTGGATGATTTAGTATCCGATCGTGCTATGATATTTATACACTCAAGCTAAGGTCTGTACTTTGAATAGGAGAAATCGCTATGCAGATACCAGAAAATCCCAGTAATGATGACATCAGACAAGCATTAATTGAGCTAGGCAATAAAGTTGATCGCCTGGAATACAAATTTGACGCATATCAGAAAGGAACTGATGGTATGGTAAGGATGGCTACAACTATTATTATTGCTACTGCTTCCGTCGTTGTTTTGTCTAGTCTTAGTCCCGCAGTAACAGCCATAGTCACAGCATTGTCAGCAGGAAACGGATAGTAATAATTAGGAATCAAATGCCTTGATATTATCTTGACATTATACAAAGGCGATCGTGAGTTGTTTCACAATACTCCTGAATCTAATTGGTCTAGATAAATAAATTCAGGAGCTTTAACTCCGGCTTCTTCTCTAATTTTAACCAGTGCAGGCGACTCAAAAAATGCCCTGGCATCTGCTGTTGATGTCCACGCGGAGAAATGAACAATTTTGTTGGGTTCATTCTCATACTTCAAAACCTGATACGAGCGCTCGCCAGCTTCTTTTCGGATATTTGCAGCATTGTCAAATACCTTTTTCCAAGCTGCATAATTTTCGACTTCATGAATAATTAAGACATATTGTATACTAATCAAACCTATTTTCCTCTCAATACACTTGATCGTGACTACCAATATCTACAAACACAGTTTTACCATCTTCCGTAAAGTAGAATAGCACCCTTTCGTCATAATCTACGGTAAAACTCCAAAAATCATTAAGTTTCCCCGACAGTTTGTGAGTTTTCAAAGTCGGATCAAATGGATCTATCGTGAACAGCTCTAATTTTTGCCAAAACCTTGCCTCTAAATCTGCATTGCCTTTAATACGCTTTTTGAAAGCACGTTTAAATGAAGAACTGAAACTGACTTCCATGATTACTCCTCTATCAGTTGTTTCAGTTCATTGATGTTGGCAGAAAATTTCAGCAAACCTTTTTGTTGTTCGACTTGCGCCGACTTAAAATTCTCAGAGATCTCCTCACGGCGTTCTTCACGGAGATATTGTTTCAACAATAGTTGAATTTCCTGCTTCTCATCAGCGGAAAGAATTTTTATAGCTTCAACTACATCACTGAAAGTCATAGTCTAAAAATCCCTATCGTGTTTATTCGATTAATCTAACATGAAAAAAGTAAACGCGGTTTCAACTGCCGAGTCTACTTCATGAACGATCGAGACATCCTGCACAGGCATAAAACCTATTTTTCTCTAATTTCAAACATTCACAGAGCAACCTAAAAACTGCTCGTACCCCTCTTTAAACTTTTGCTTTCCCTGAGTCTCGATGATGCTGCCGTGAGCGACAATCACTCGCTCAAAGTCCCAACCTAAAACCTTCTTAACTGACTCTCTCACTTTTTCTTTATCCTTTGTCGCAATTCGCTCCAGTATCGATGGACTCAAATTTTTATATCCGCCGATCGCTCTGCTCGCAAATTGTGTGACGATTGGGAAGCTCTCGTCAAAGTGAAAGGCCGTGTCAGTTAAGATCAGAGTGCGGCTTGCAGCATGAAAAAATACACATTCATTGAGTGAATCAAAACCGCTTAAACTAAGGGTTCTGAATCCATCAAAAAATACATATTCTAGCCCCTTCCATAAACTATTTGCTTCACCTTGGATGGTTCGATCGATCGCCAAATCTGGTTTTTTAGCTTCCAAACCCGGTGCAGCCCAGAATTTCGCGTTTGGGTAGAGCTTTTTGAAATTGGCTGCAAACAAATAGTGATACAGATTGGGCGCTATGATGTGGCTAACGGTTCCCTGTTCGCTAAGCTGACTCACGATTGTATCATTGACTTGAATCGGAGAAATAACGACTAACTCGCGATTAGCCAGCCGAATCACGGTCATTCTCGTGCCAACGCTGAGTCCAAAGTACCGTAACGGTTGTTCGGCAACCCAAATATCTCGATCGATTTCTCTGAGCATCTCAAACCTTCAGCAGCTTGCGAAACAGAGTCAATTGTAGCGCTTTTTGACATCGCACCCTCAACGATCGCGATCGCGCTTTCCATTAAAGTAGTACATAGTGCCCGATCGCAGTTTTTCCTAAATATCGTGTTTATATTGTCTGAAATTCCGACTGTGTGGTTGCAAATTTCCCTCGTGGGAGCCTGGTTGGGCGTGATTTTGCTGGTAGCTGAAGGCTTAAACCGCTTTACTGCTGTCGATGCGGAGGTATCGCGCAAGGTGGTTCACATCGGTACAGGGAACGTGATTTTGCTGGCTTGGTGGCTGGAAATACCCGACTGGGTGGGGATTTCGGCTGGTTTTTTGGCTGGTGCGATCGCCCTAATTTCCTACCAAGTTCCGATTTTGCCAAGTCTGAACACTATCCACCGCAAGAGTTTCGGGACTTTTTTCTATGCTGTCAGTATCAGCGTTCTCGTCGCTTGGTTTTGGCCGCTACAACATCAAGAATACGCTGCTTTGGGCATTTTAGTGATGGCTTGGGGGGACGGATTGGCCGCTGTTATTGGGCAGAAATACGGCAAACATCTTTATCGAGTTTGGGGAATGCAGAAGAGTTGGGAAGGTTCTGCAACTATGTATTTGGTGAGTTTTGCTGTTAGCAGTTTGATTTTGCTCTTCGTGCAAGGCAATATTTGGCAAACTTGGGCTGTGTCGGCTGTTGTAGCTTTGGTTGCTGCTACTTTGGAGTCGGTGTCTAAGTTGGGAATTGACAATTTGACTGTGCCAATCGGCAGTGGGGCGATCGCCTTTTTGCTCAATCAATTTTGGTAATTGGTTCGTAGTGAGGACTTCAGTCCTCATAAAACTCAAAACATCAACGTCAATCGATTTTAGATTTTAGATTTTAGATTTTAGATTTTAGAGGCGACCCCACTGATAAATTCGGGGGAAGAGAGGATTTTCGATTTTTGATTTGGGATTGATTCCACGGATAAATCACGTGGCGGGTACCACCTTTGAAAATCTTGATCATTACTACCAATTTTTAACGGCAAAACCCCAGCTAAACAAAGTTTAGCTGGGGGAAATTGAAGATATTTCAAAGTAGTTGAAAAACTTACCGTTATTGGGTGAGGCGAATGTCTTTGCCTATCTCACTAGAAATACTCCGATCGCCTTTTCATCTGTCCCATTTAGAGCCTTTGGGTGGCGTACCTTCAAAAGGCTGAACGCCAGTAGCCGGATAATCGTCATCGCTCCGTCTAAAAATCCTCGATGCAGCTTCCGAAACGTAACGCATTGCGCCTACCACAGATTTAGAAAGATTCATAAGAACCGCCTCTCTTTTCTGGCTGTTGATACTTTATAGATTAGTCTGAGTTTCTGCCCTGCGATCGCTTTAGCAATATTTGTTTGAATTACTTATTAGTCTGCAACATCGAAGCAAACTGAAGCTTTTACCAATTCAGTGTTTTGGTCGATCGCCCCAATCTCCTCATATATATTTTGCGATCGATTTGCTGAGATTGCTAAATGCGAACTTTTTAGTGATTCTACCATAATTATTTTGTACCCATCTACACAAAAACCCCTATTAGAGGGCATAAATCATAAAATATTCCGACTCTCTCTGAAATCTTAATCAAACCTTTACAAAAAGATATGGTATTTGTCACTATAATTAAATAAACAAAGTTTGTCCGGGGTTTTTTTGATGAAAACTGCGACAGAAAGCCTGCACGTCACAGGTTTTGAGGAAATCTTAGAAGATCGGGAATTGACGGTTTCTCCAGCAGATTACAGCCTGTTGACCGATCTCTACCAGCTAACGATGGCGGCTTGTTACGTCGGGGAAGGCCTCGACGATCGCCCTGCGAGTTTTGAATTGTTCGCGCGGAGGCTACCAGATGGTTTTGGTTATGCGATCGCCATGGGTTTGGCTCAAGTTCTAGACTATCTAGAAAAATTGCGGTTCTCCGAGGCGCAAATTCAGGCTTTACAGTCCACCGGAATTTTTGCCGGGGCCCCCGAGCGATTTTGGGATCTACTCGCTTGGGCCCGCTTTACTGGGGATGTGTGGGCGGTACCCGAGGGGACGGCGGTATTTGCCAATGAACCTCTCTTGCGGATCGAGGCTCCTCTGTGGCAGGCTCAGTTAGTCGAAACTTATTTGTTGAATGCAATCAATTATCAAACTTTAATTGCGACGCGGGCTGCGCGGCTGCGCGATGTGGCGGGCCCGGAGGCTAAGTTGCTGGAATTCGGGACGCGCAGGGCTTTTGGGCCTCAAGCTGCTGTCTGGGCTGCTAGGGCCGCTTTGGCTGCTGGGATCGATGGTACTTCTAATGTTTTGGCTGCTTTGAAATTGGGCCGCAAACCTGTCGGTACGATCGCCCATGCTTTAGTAATGGCTGTGTCGGCTCTCGAAGGCAGCGAAGATGAGGCGTTTTTAGCTTTTCACCGCTATTTTCCGGGGGCGCCGCTATTGATCGATACTTACGATACTGTGGCGGCGGCGCGGACTTTAGCATCGCGAGTCAACAGCGGTGAAATGCCCTTGGAAGGCGTGCGGCTGGATTCGGGGGATTTGGTAAAATTGTCTCGGGAAGTGCGATCGATCCTTCCGGGCGTGCCAATTATTGCTAGCGGTGATTTGGACGAACACGAAATTGCTAGATTAAAAAGTGCGGGTGCTTGCATTGACGGTTACGGTTTGGGAACAAAGTTGGTCACCGGTTCGCCTATCAACGGTGTTTATAAGTTAGTGGAAATAGACGGAATGCCCGTGATGAAAGAGGCCAGCGGCAAGGTAACATATCCAGGGAAAAAGCAAATTTTTAGAACCATGAAAGATGGAGAAATTATCGGAGATTGTTTGGGACTGGCAGCGGACAATATTTACAATTCGGAGCATCATTTACCATTAATGCAATTGGTTGTCAAGGATGGCAAACGATTGCACGAACCCGAAAGTTTGGAGGATATCGCCAAACGAACTGCTGCTTCTGTCGCCAGTCTCCCGGCAGAAACTCGCCAATTAAATAACCCGATTTCGCCACCGATGGAAATTTCTACAGATTTGCAGACTCTCACTCAAAAAACGAAAAAGAGTCATTAGTTATTTGTGTCAACGTCAGACTAAAACTTATGAAATATCTCGCTTATAGCATCGATCAGGTACGTTGTTGGGCTTTAGCCCTCTTTATAGATATAGATAAAGAGGGCTAAAGCCCAACAACGTACCTATTTCCCCATTACCCATTCCCAATTCCCTATGCAAAGAATTGCCTTGTTTGGAACCAGTGCCGATCCACCTACTGCGGGACACAAAACAATCTTGAATTGGCTTGCTCAGCATTTTGATTGGGTAGCAGTTTGGGCGTCGGACAATCCTTTCAAGTCGCACCAAACATCCCTAGAACATCGATCGGCAATGCTGCTGTTAATGATTCAAGAAATTAATTCGCCCAGACACAACCTTTGCTTGCATCCAGAACTCAGCAGTCCGAGGACGCTAGAAACCGTGGAACAAGCAAGATTGCAGTGGCAGGATGCAGAGTTGACGATGGTAATAGGCTCGGATTTGGTGGGACAACTGCCTCGCTGGTACAAATTTGAACAGTTGTTAAAAGAAGTAGAGTTACTGATAGTACCGCGGCCTGGTTATCCGTCAGAACAGTTAGATTTGTGGCAGTTGAAGCGCATGGGTGCAGAAGTGGCGATCGCATCTTTGAACGCTCCCGATGTTTCTTCAACTTCCTATCGGGAAACAGGAGACACGGAAGCCCTGACTCCGACTATCGAAGATTACATTAATCGGGAGCATTTGTACGCATGGCACGAGGCACAAAAAAGAGCGAAGGTTGCTCATTAGCTGACTTTAAAGTAGGAGTAGATAATGTAATTTTCTCCGTCGATACCGTGCAGAACCGCTTGTTGGTGCTGTTGGTAATGCGGCAAGACGAACCGTTTATCGATTCTTGGAGTCTTCCCGGTACTTTGGTACGGCACGGAGAGTCTCTGGAAAATGCAGCTTACCGGATTTTGTCGGAAAAAATTCGAGTAGAAAATTTGTATCTGGAGCAACTGTATACTTTTGGAGAACCGGGACGCGATCCGAGAGAATTCACCAGGGGCGATCGCTATCTTTCGGTGAGTTACTTTGCTTTGGTGCGGTTTGAAGAAGCTGAATTGATTGCTGGAAGTGTAGTTGCAGGTGTCGGGCACCGCGTCGGCGGCATTGCTTGGTATCCCGTCCAACAAGTTCCGAAGCTAGCCTTCGATCACAATCAAATTCTCGAATACGGATACCGGCGACTCCGCAACAAACTTGAATACAGTCCCGTAGCTTTTGAAGTTTTGCCAGAGCTTTTTACTTTGAGCGATCTGTATCAATTGTATACTACTATTTTGGGGGAAAATTTTTCTGATTATTCTAATTTTAGAGCTCGATTGTTGAAATTGGGCTTTTTGTGCGATACCCGTGTTAAGGTTTCGCGAGGTGCAGGGCGTCCTGCTAGTTTGTACCGCTTTGATGCTGCCGCTTTTGCTCCTTTCAAAAATAAGCCCCTAGTGTTTATATAGCTGTTCCTTGGATGACCTCGCCTAAAAATAGCCGCCACCGACGCTTGCTGAGAGTCGATCGCCAAATTTTAGACTAAGGTTAAATCTCTCAGATTAATCCGTGGAGTCAATCTAAGATCTAAAATCTAAAATCTAAAATCGACTGACATTACGAGTTCAATTGAGTAATATGAGAAAACAATCTATTAAGGAGTGCAGCAGATGAAAGACCCAGATCAATGTGCTAATATTCATGAAGTTCGCGAGGAAATTGATATCATCGATCGAGAAGTGATCGATGCTTTGAGCAAGAGATTTCAATACGTCATTGCAGCAGCCAGGTTCAAAACGAGTGAAGCGAGCGTTAGAGCGCCCGATCGCTTTCAGGCTATGTTACAACAGCGACGCGAGTGGGCTTTGGAATCGGGTTTGAATCCTGATGTGGTAGAAAAACTCTACCGGGATTTGGTCAATCATTTTATTGAGGAAGAATTGAAGCGTTACAAATCTGATTCAGTTGACAGTTGACAGTTGACAGTTGACAGTTGACAACGACCTCTACCTAGAAGGAAGTGGATTGAAGTAATGAATCGTCTGATTTAACTTTCTCCTTAAAAGGGAGAGGCTTTCAACCAATTCTTTCTGGTAATGTTTCCCTACATTCAAGTCTAAGACTATAGGAAATTGAGTCCGCGCGAGCGGACTGCTAGCAAGATTTATTAGGTGACTTGGTAATATGAAAATTGCGATCGCACAACTCAACCCTACTATTGGTGATATCTGTGGCAACTCCAACCTAATTCTGGAGGCAGCGAAACAAGCGCAGATTGAGGGCGCCAACTTATTACTAACACCGGAACTTTCGCTGCTGGGTTATCCGCCTCGCGATTTGTTGATGAACCCGAGTTTCATTGCAATTGCTGCCGCATATTTGGAACAACTAGCGCAAGCTTTGCCACCGGAGTTAGCAGTCATTGTCGGCACTGCCGTACCTAATGCTGATGCTGTGAAACTAGGCGAGAAGTTATTGTTCAACAGTGCTGTTTTGTTGCAAAATGGCGCAGTGCAACAAGTTTTTCATAAACGCTTGTTGCCTACCTATGATGTATTTGATGAAGATAGATATTTTGAACCGGGACAAAACAGTAATTATTTCACTATTGGTGAACTCAAAATTGGTGTGACAATTTGTGAGGATTTGTGGAACAATGAGGAGTTTTGGGGTAAACGCAGTTACGCGGGCGATCCTATTTCCGATTTGACAAAATTGGGCGTGGATTTAGTGGTGAATTTGTCGGCATCGCCTTATTCTGTTGGCAAGCGGGGAGTGCGATCGGCGATGTTGCAGCACAGTGTCATCCGTTCAGGAATACCGATTGTTTATGCTAATCAGGTAGGGGGAAATGATGATATTATTTTTGATGGTAGCAGTTTTGCGGTGAACCGTCAGGGGAATTTGATTCAAGTATTGGCTTCTTTTGAAACTGATTTTGCAGTGCTGGAATATGATGAAAACAAACAAGATTTGCTCGGGGGTGGGAACAGGCAAGATGCCCGTTCCACAAGTGATTTAATTTCCACAACTGATTTAAGTTTTGAACCGCCATTCGGGGATGCGGAAATTTGGGCGGCTTTGGTTTTGGGAGTCCGAGATTATGTTCGCAAATGCGGTTTTTCTAAGGTTGTACTTGGTTTGAGTGGCGGGATAGATTCGGCTTTGGTGGCGGCGATCGCCAGTTGCGCGATCGGGCCCGAAAATGTGTTAGGGGTGCTGATGCCTTCTCCTTACAGTTCGGATCATTCGGTTAATGATGCTTTGGAGTTAGCCCGAAATCTCGGAATTGCGATCGAAATGTTGCCGATCGGCGATTTGATGAAAACTTACGATCGCACTCTCGGCGATTTGTTTCTCAATACCACTTTCGGAATTGCCGAGGAAAATATCCAATCGCGCATTCGTGGCAATCTGTTGATGGCGATTTCTAATAAATTCGGACATTTGCTGCTTTCCACGGGCAATAAATCGGAAATGTCGGTGGGTTATTGCACTCTCTACGGCGATATGAATGGCGGATTGGCAGTCATTTCCGATGTGCCAAAAACTCGCGTTTATTCGCTTTGTCGGTGGCTGAATGCAGGGGGATATGTAGGGGCTGTACTCTCGTCCCCTGACAGCGAAATTATTCCAGTTAATATTATTAATAAAGCGCCGAGTGCTGAACTGAAACCGGGGCAAGTTGACCAAGATTCTTTGCCTGCTTATGATATTTTGGATGACATCTTGCAGCGGTTGATAGAACATCACGAATCTGCCCAACAAATTATCGTGGCGGGACACGATGAAGCCGTGGTTAAGCGTGTAGTAAAATTAGTCAGGCAATCGGAGTTTAAACGGCGACAAGCAGCCCCGGGCTTGAAAATTAGCGATCGAGCTTTTGGTACCGGTTGGCGGATGCCGATCGCCAAATCTTCCTCTTATGAAACGCATCATTAAACGCAAAATGGTTAACATCGGCGGTACTTTCGGCTTCGATTTTCTTCTGGGAACTCCCGGAAGCGATACTATGAGAGGATTTGCAGGGAATGACACTATTCAAGGTTTGGCGGGGAATGACCTGATTTTTGGCGATCGCGACAATGACTCGATCGCCGGAAACGAAGGCGCCGATACCCTGTTTGGAGGTCAAGGAAGCGATACAATCTATGGAGGACAAGGTGAAGATGCGATTAATGGCGATCGGGGTAACGATTTACTAATCGGCGGCGAAGGCAAAGATATCTTGACAGGAGGCGCGGGCGATGATTTATTTGTGATTGAAAGCACCTCTGCTGCATCTACTGTCACCCAAGCCGATGTTATTACAGATTTTGGCAGCGGCAATGATAAAATTGTCTTGACAGAAGGCATCAAGTTTAGCGATTTGAATATTTCTGTTTCCGAGAACCAAACTGTGATGCAAAATAAAAATTCTGGTAACTATTTAGGAGTAGTTTCAGGAAGATTTAATTTGACTGAATCAAACTTTATCTCAATGTTTGGTGGGATAGATATGGGTCAACTTTTACCAGTTTCTGTAAATGCGATTTTGGGCGATCGGGCGATCGGGCTGGAAGTGGCAAAAACTCCCCAAGAACAAGCAATTGGCTTAATGTTTCGCACAGAATTGCCCGATGACAGGGGAATGCTTTTCGCGATCGCCCCCCCGCGGAATGTGCGTTTCTGGATGAGAAACGTGCAAATCGAGCTCGATATGATTTTTCTGCGCGAAGGGGTAGTGCAGGCGATAATTCCCAACGTACCGCCCTGTTTCAGCGACACCTGCCCCAACTACGGCCCCGATGTTCCCGTTGACGGAGTGATCGAGCTCAAAGGCGGTAGGGCGGCCCAGTTGGGACTCAAAGTGGGCGATCGAATTCCAAATTTGCCCTAAAAGGTATAGCCCTTCTCAGATAGGTTCGCGGACGTTGTTGGGCTTGGGCTCTCTTTGTTTAAGCGGTTATATAAGCTGTCAGTCATACCTCATCTTTCTGATAAATGCTATATATGATATCATGTCTGTTTGATTCGGAATTGTATGATGTTAAATTTTGTAGGGGCGGGTTCACCAACAATAATTGCCCATAATCTACAATCTCATAAACCCGCCCCCGCCCATGCTATCGGACATGATATGATTCTGTAAAAACATTCAACATTTTTGCATCCAATGAATCCTATTGAATTAACAATAATCCCCAATCAAACTCAAGACGGTTTAGCCTACCAACATTTACGCTTACGAATTACTACTCAAGACGGTATTATTATACCAGATGATTTACAAGGTTTGAAAATCCCTCAAAATGTTCAATTCAGCCAAGGAATTGTCATTGAAGGTAGAGGAGCAATTTGGCTGTACGGGTATTTAGTGCACGAATGCCATCCTGCTGCTTGGGTTGGATGTTACGATCCGCGACTAGAAGGCGCCGTGGTAGTAGCAACTCATAAGCACGAAGTATCAGTGGGACAAATAATCAAATTGAACTTACCAACTTAGTAATTTGGTTCGTAGTGAGGACTTCAGTCCGCATCCATAGAAGGACTAAAGTCCTCACTACAAACAAATTGTACAACGTTATTCGATAAAACTTTTCAAAATACCGATAATTTTGCCAGGATTGCCCACAAAATACTCATTGATATCGATCGATATAGTTTGTTCTTCTAGCTGCATAAATTTCCAGAGACTTCCCGTTGTCACAACTCCGTAAACCTTCTTAATTTCATTGCCTGTTTGTTGGTTAAACAATTGAGCTGCGATCGTTTCAGCCATACATTGAGCCAAACCAGATTCTATATTATCATTTTTGGCTTCGACTAAAGCAATAACCGGCGCTTCGATAATTAACTGTTCCGGCGATTTGCTAATCAGGAAATCGCAAAATCCGTTTAAACCTCTCAGGCTATCTACCGTAAAATCTTTACCGGAAAATAAAGCTATTCGATTGTCAAATTGTTTTCTGAGTTCAATCAAAATTGGCGCTACAGCGGTTCTCAGAAAGATGAGGTACGTTGTTGGGCTTCAGCCCTCTTAATTTAAGGGTTATATAAGCTGTCAGTCATACCTCATCTTTTTGAGAAAGGCTATACAATCATTTCCGATCGAGATTTGTCCGAGTTAATTGCCAAAGCTAGCGGAATATTGTACTCTAGGGTTTCCGACAAAAACTGGCTGTAGTTAGCCTCTGGAATCTCTGCAAAAAGTCCGAATTGCTCGCAGAGAGTTATTCCAAATTCTGATTTGATTTGTTCGAGCCTAAATTGGCTGTAGGGCATTTAAAAGACCCTCTAATAAAATAGAGTGGTAAAATTATATTTTATCACGCGATCGCCCAAAGAACATTTAATTTTAATTAATATTTATCCTTTCACTTTCACAGGCAAAACGATCGCAAACTCAGTGCCAACTCCAGACTGGGACTTCGCCTCGATAGTGCCGCCATGTTTTTCTACCACAATCTGATGGGCAATTGCCAACCCCAATCCCGTTCCTTTCCCGACAGCTTTTGTCGTGAACAAATGGTCGAATATCTGTTTTTTTACTTCTTCTGGCATCCCGGTTCCGTTATCAGCAATTTGAATTATAATATAATCTTCCCCAATTAAATTAGTGCAAATCGTGATGCGGTTGGGATTGACAGCAATTTCGTGAAAAGTGCGTCCAATATTTAACTCTTCTAAGGCATCGATCGCATTGGCAAGTAAGTTCATAAAAACTTGATTTAATTGACCCGGAAAACATTCAATTTTAGGGATATTACCGTATTTAGCTATCACTTCAATCTGCGGGCGATTTTCGTTAGCTTTTAGACGGTGTTTCAAAATCAAAATAGCGCTATCAATGCCGTCGTGAATATTAAAAGGAACTTTGTAGTCTTTATCGCCTCGGGAGAATGTACGCAAACTGGTGCTGATGCTGGAAATGCGATCGCACCCGACTTGCATGGAATTAATCATCTTCGGTAAATCTTCCAAGAGATAATCGATATCTATCTCTTCGGCATGGTTCGCAATTTCCGATTTGGGTGCATCAGAGCGATACAATTCTAAGTGTTCTATTACATCCCCGAAACTTCTTTTAGCTTCACTTAAATTGCCCGAAATAAACCCAATCGGATTGTTAATTTCGTGGGCGACTCCGGCAACTAAATTACCTAAAGCCGACATTTTCTCATTTTGTACGAGTTGCAGTTGCGTTTGTTGTAAGTCTTTTAAAGTTTGTTCGAGGCGCTGATTTTGCTCTTGCAAAAGTTCCTGTGCTCGCTTACGCTCGGTGGCATCAACACCCAAACCAATAATCCCGATCCTCTCGCCATCGGATTTTTTTAACTGCACTTTTGTGACTTCTAAATAGTGCAGTTTGCCGTCCACAAACATTAGAGTTTCGTTGGAGTAATGGGGCGAATCTTGGGCAAGACAGGCTGCATCTGAAACCAGGCAATTCGCTGCATTTTCTCCTAGTATATCTTTGTAATGTTCGACAGCTAGTAAAGCGGAGAGAGGCACACCGATATCTTGACAAAAAGTGTTGTTGAAAAAGTGTACTTTTCCATGAGGATTAACCATCCAAATCCAAATCGGAGCGACATCAAGAATCGCTTGCAGCATTTGTTTTTGCTCGGCAAGCTGAACTTCTGTTCGGCTGACTTTTGTTAGCATTCGCTCTAATTTTTGGCTGTAATCCTGAGAATTTTTATATAGCAGAGCATTTGACAAACTGATGGCTGCTTGAGAACACAGGAGATTGAGATATTGCAGCCGATCGCGCGTAAAAACTCTTGCAGTTAACAGATTCTCTAGATACAAAATGCCGACTAACTTGTCTCGATCGAGAATCGGCAAACACGACAGGCTCTGCGGTTGGTATTTGAGGATGTAGGAGTCGGACTCCCAATCACATTGTTGAGGAATGTCCCGCAAAATCACAGGTTTTAACAATTCTTTAACGCAATCAACAATGTTTAGGGGCAGGATATCGCTGTTTTTATCGAGTGTTGCGGATGATAAGTCGATCGCCCGATCGACACCCAAATTGTCGATCGCTCTTGCAGCAGCAATTTCCCATTGATTGCCGTTTTGCAAAATCAGCACTCCTTTGTCAACGCCTGTATTTCTCATCGCCAGTTGTATCAGTTTGGCAATTAGTTGATCGAGATCTCTTTCACTAGAAAGCGCTTGACAAGCTTTTAGCAGAGTTGAAAAATTCCCAAAATCTGAGACTGTCGCCGACACAGACGGATTCATCAATGAAGGTACAGATTGATTTTGTTTGACAGGTATCGCGAAGGTTGCTAATGAATCTGTAGCGAGTTTAGCAGGCTGCAAAATCGCTGACAACAATTGAGGATAGCATTTTTCTAATTCATCAATTTTGGCTCGATCTCCCCAGCGCAGATAGCAATCATAGGTGTCTATCATGTAGACTGTAGCAATTTTTTCTCTTCCCAATGACAGGTAAAACTTAGCAGCGAGTTCGCAAGCAAGAGCTTCTTCATTCAAAAAATCGTTAGCTTTAGCTCCGGCAATAGCTCGATCGTAAAGTTCCATTGCTTCTGTAGTCTTCCCAAAAACGCGAAGCCATTCTGCTTCAACCAGATCTAATTTGTGCTGGTGACTATTCGGGTTACGCTGCGCGAATTCTTTGAGGTTTTTTTGAATTACAAAAACACGTTTTAGGATTTGTTTTCGCTTTGTCGGTGCGGCATCTTCATAGATTGCTAAATCTGCCAGCGCATCGTAAAATTCGTGCATCATAGTTACTAGCATTACAACACAACTTTCCCATGAATCTTGTTGGTATCTCCCTGTCTAACTACTTCGGATTGCGGCTGGAATTTATTGCCGATCCGGCGTCTATTTGTGCTAAAATTTATCCCATTTTATCTGGCAGGTTACTATAAATAAAACTTCCCAGATAGGAATCTTTCATATATTTTAAAATAACTGACCTCCTTTCGATTTCGTCCTGGAATATCTGTTTGCTTGATGACTATTTCGAGCGATGCAATTAACTGTCACGCGATGCAACTCGACGATCGCATTCTGGCACAACCGCCTCGCAGAAGTCCACAACAAATCGGTAACTGCGGGCGTAGGTTTTTATACTGCGGGCAGGAATTGCGCCCGGAATATCTAGATTTTTGGTCGTTTCGCGCCGATCGGGAAACTACAAGAGTTTGCTACAGGCGGGTTAGCGGTTTCAATCGCCCACAGCCCCGAAAGCGGTTCGATAAATCGGTGTAAAATTCGCGATCGGGCGATCTCCAGGCATTACCGCAGTCAAATGTACTGCATCTATTGTTGCATCCATATTGGCTGACCCCAAGCCAGGAATTAAGTTGAACATAGTTAGTGTATCTATCTTAGGGCATAAACAGCGAATTTTCGAGCTTTCGATCTAAAATTCTACTGAGCTGCTACGGAATAGTATTTTATACTGGGACGATCGGGATTAGAGTTAATTACTTACGTATAAGTTTCTGCGGTTAATATTAAATGCCTTATATGAACGCAAAACACTGGTGTCTTGCGTATGAATGCGCCAATGCAGTGTGCCTAAAAATACTTGTTAATGTTCAGTAAATCTAATATATGAGAATTGGAAATTGGGCATTGGGCATCGGCCAAAGAGGGCATCGGGAATTGGTTGTTATTAATTATCACCAACAACCAACAAATAACAACCAACAAATAACAACCAACAAATAACAACCAACAAATAACAACCAACAAATAACAACTGACAACTGACTACTAAGAGGGCGGGCACGGGGGCACCGCCCCTACTAACTACTGACTACTGACTACTGACTACTGACTACTGACTACTGACTACTTTCGCCCGAGCAACAAATAAGTCATCATTTCTCCTTTACCTTTAATTTCAACAGCACCGCGCATTTTAAAGGAAAAATTATCTTTCAAACGCTCATAAACCGCAGCAGTCACCTGAATTTCTCCCGGAATACCGTTTGATTCCATCCGGTGAGCAACATTCACTGTATCCCCCCACAAATCGTAACTAAATTTAGTTAAACCAATGACTCCCGCCACCACCCCACCAATATTTATCCCAATGCGGAGACTAAAAGTTTGATTGTGTTTGAGATTGAAGCTAGCGAGAGCAGCTTGCATATCGAGTGCCATTTGGGCGATCGCCTCTGCGTGATTTTCTTGCGGTTGGGGCAAACCGCCGACTACCATGTAAGCATCACCAATAGTTTTGATTTTCTCTAAACCGTGCTCTAACGATAACCGATCGAATTGACTAAAAATTTGATTGAGAACTTTCACCGTTTCTGCCGCACTTTTTTGAGATGCAAAATTTGTAAATCCCACCAAATCAGCGAATAAAACGCTGACATCCGAAAAGCTGTCAGCAATTATGCTTTGTCCTTCCTGCAAGCGATCGGCAATCGGTTTAGGCAAAATATTTAAGAGCAATTCTTCAATTTCTTCTTTCTGAAATTTGGTTGTTTCCAAGAGCAACCGCGTTTCAATTTCTGCCTCTTCCCGAGAAGCAATTTCCCGCTGCAACATCTGATTTTTATGCGTAAGTTGCAGTTCTAATTCCCGCAGCCGCAATTGATTTTCAACCCTAGCTAGCACTTCTACTGCTTCAAAAGGTTTAATAATGTAATCCACCCCGCCAATATTAAAGGCTTTCACCTTATGAGAAACTTCTACCAAAGCACTCAGAAAAATAATGGGAATGCCGCGAGTGCGATCGCTAGCTTTCAAGCGACTGCAAACTTCATAGCCATCGATCCCAGGCATCATAATATCTAGCAAAATTAAGTCAGGTTGAGTCAACTCCACAGCTTCGAGTCCCCGTTGGCCGCTAGATGCAAGTCGTACTTCATAGCCTTTTTTCGACAAGATTCGCTCCAGTAAACTTAAATTGTTAAGAGTGTCGTCAATAATTAAAATACTGCCCCTGAATTTTTCAAAAGATAGTTGATTCATCAGCTTGCTAGGAAGTTAGTTAAACTTATAGCCTTTCTCAGAAAGATGAGGTACTCATGGGCATCGGGGATAGGGCATCGGGCATCGGGCATACCTCACTTTTTTGAGAACCGCTATAAGATTGGTTTAAATTCAAAACTTACGCACGGTGCATCGAAATCTTTTTTTTCATGAAACTACTTGTTGAAGCAGGGAGAAAGAGCGATTGGCCCTATTTTTGATGTACGAATGCCTCCTTGACTCAAATGTATACTAATTTGTCAGGCACAACAAAAGCTTTGCCAAAAACTTCATGTTGTGGGTAAATTCGATCGCCCTCCATGTAGATTGATTGACTGGTAAGTTGATTGACTGCTTGGTACTCGTTTTGAAAACAAACATATCGCACTATTCCCACCGCTGTTGCAATTTACACTACACTCATGGACTTACTGGCACAGTTGGCGGGGCTAATTTTCCCGAAATTCTTAGTATAGCTGGATTTAAAAGTACGATCGACATGGCGGGCGATCGAGAAATGGGCGTGATTTTTTCGTCATATCATCCCTGAGTCTCTGGTGCCACATTTTATTAAGAAATAATACAATAATTTTACACATGGGGAAACTCGGGAAGGGAGCAAGTCAAACCATGCGATTAGCGATCGGATCGAGTACAATTTTGATAAGATTTAAGATTCAGAAAAAATTTGCTATTGTCCGTCGGGGTAACAACAATGAGCGATCGACCAATCATTCTCGGTATTGTCGGAGACAGCGCAGCAGGCAAAACCACCCTGACGCGGGGAATTGCCCAAGTATTGGGGCCAGAAAATGTCACTGTGATTTGCACAGACGACTATCATAGGTATGACAGACAGCAGCGCGCCGAAATCGGGCTCACAGCACTGCATCCCGACTGCAATTACCTCGACATCATGCAGCAGCACCTCAGCCTGCTGCGTACAGGTCAAGCAATTCTCAAACCCATATACAACCACCACTCAGGTACATTCGATCCCCCGGAATACATCAAGCCAGAAAAATTTGTAATAGTTGAAGGTTTGCTGGGTTACTCAACCCGAACCATCCGCGATTCTTACGATGTCAAAGTGTATCTTGCTCCCCCAGAAGAGTTGCGAACTCAGTGGAAAGTTAAGCGCGATATTATGAAGCGCGGTTATACTGAAGAACAGGTACTTGCAGAAATGGAAAAGCGGGAACCGGATTCAGAAAATTATATTCGCCCCCAGCGCAAATTTGCCGATGTTGTAGTTAGTTTTTACCCGCCAGAAGCCGACAAAGAATCAAATTTGAGCGTGCGTTTAGTCCTGAGACCAACAATTCCTCACCCTGATTTTACTGAGATTTTAGCTCAAGGCAGCGATAGTTTTAAACCGGCCATTCGTTTGGGACTCGATCGCGATATGGGGAAACCAGTAGATGTTTTAGAAGTAGACTCCCACGCTACGAGCGAACAAGTAAACGAACTGGAAAAGATTTTGTGCAACGAAATGCCCCACCTGCGGGGATTTTGCAGTGCCCAAGGCAACCCGGAAATTGGCAAACTAATCGGCACAACTGGCGAAGTTTTGCAAAGTTACCCGCTAGCTTTGACGCAGTTGCTAGTTGCATATCACATGATGAAAGCAATTCATGTGTATTAGTTAGTTGTTAGTTGTTAGTTGGCAGTTGGCAGTTGGCAGTTGGCAGTTGGCAGTTGGCAGTTGTTGGTTGTTAGTTATTATTGCCATAACCAATAACCAATAACCAATAACCAATAACCAATAACTAATGTGAGGGCAAAGTCTGATTAACTGTCGCCAATTGCTGAACTTGCAGCGATACTGGCAACTGACTTTGAGGTGCGGGAACCATTTCGCCTCGGAAGTCGAGGAGAGTGACGAGCAGCAGGTAGGCAACTGCTAGGATTACAGAAATGACGCCGGTGATAATAGCAATAATTTTTGAACGTTCCATATTCAGAAAAATTTAAGTGCAGCTAATCTTAGTTTAACATTAAATGGAGCAATTATTAAGGGACTTATGCAATAGAATATAATCAGGTGCTACTTATTTTTATGACGAAAATGGAACCTGTTATAGATGCGCCAACTTCCACCCAGATGCCAGGGGCTACCCCAGTGGTGCAAACATTCGATCTGGGGAAGTTCTACCGTACTGGCTTCTGGATGAACGAAAAGATTGAATCGCTCAAAAATTGCACTCTGACTGTCTCTGAGGGGGAAACTTTCGGGCTGTTAGGGCAGAATGGAGCGGGGAAAACTACGCTGCTGAAGACTTTGCTGGGGATAGTGCGGCCGACTTCTGGCAGGGCGCTGTTGTTGGGGAAGCCTTTGGGCGATCGCACTGTGAAGCAACGAGTCGGCTATTTGCCAGAAAATCCCTATTTTTACGATTATCTCACGGGCTGGGAATTTTTGCAATTTGCGGCGGGCTTATTTCAAATCCCCCCCTCGATTCAGCGGCAGCGAATTCCGCATTTACTAGATTTAGTTGGGCTAGCTCAATCGGCGGCAATTAAAAAACAGTTGCGCCAGTATTCTAAGGGAATGCTGCAACGGATCGGCATGGCTCAAGCTTTGATTAACAATCCCGATGTAGTATTTTTGGATGAGCCGATGTCTGGTTTAGATCCGATGGGGCGCTATCAGATGCGGGAGATAATTTTATCGCTGAAAAATCAAGGGAAAACGATTTTTTTTAATTCGCACGTACTCTCGGATGTGGAGAAGATTTGCGATCGGGTGGCAATTTTGGCTCGCGGTGAGTTAATCTGTGTTGGTGCGATCGATGAACTTTTGGGTAATACTAAAACTTACCGAGTTCAAGGTAAGGGTGGCCATTTGAATATTCTGCAAAAATGGATACCGGATATGGAAGTTGATAATGATTTATGGTACGGTCATTTGCAGGGACATCCGAAGGACTTTATTGCTAATTTGAGCGTGATGGGAGGGCAGCTAATTGGGATGAATTTGGCTAAGCCTTCTTTGGAAGAGTTTTTTATTCAGCAACTGCAAGAAAGAGGTATTTATTCGAGCAGTTGAAATAGGGATATTTGTTGAAAACGGCTACCGCCGAGGCCAGATCCGATCGATGGACAGGATGAAAACCCTGCCAAGAATAACTTGCTTGTTTTTCTTGGCATCAACCGCCCGAGTTAGGTGATGTTAGACAGGCCATGCAATCGCAGTTTGACCTTAGAATCCCCGCGCTTTTACGTGCCCGGAGTATGTCCGCGACGGAACCAAGCGAATATATTAAAATCTCCCTGCATTTTCTGCAATTCTTGTTGGTGCTGCTTGGCTGTAGCATAATACCACTGGCAATAAAGCTCAAATTCTTGACGGTATTTAACTTCGTCATAAAACTCACGGACAACTTGATGTCTCTGAAAAATTTCAGCCGTTGGAGTCGGTTCTGGGACAATGTTTTGTAGCTCGTGGGGCAACATAATTGTTTGGGGGCGACTGTGGCAAATATTTGGTGTGATTACTTTAATTTAACACATTAAATCCTCGAATTTTAGATTTGGGATTTTAGAATTTATAAGATTTATAAAAAATCGTGCGTTGAGTTAGTTTATTCAGAGATTGTCGTGCTGGTGCGTCGCTGGGTAGATTTTTAGGATCGCAAATTAAATAATTTACAGAAGTTCGTGGGATGGGCGTCCCGCCCGTCCAGAGAGGACGGGCGGGACGCCCATCCCACAAGAATCATCATCAATATTGTTGCATTGATTGTTCTTGCTTGATATTAGTTAAAATTCTGCAATCCAAAATCCAAAATCCAGAATCTAAAATCCATTAAAGCCATCCCCGCAGGCGATATACGATTAAGCCGATGTATTCTTTTAGAGCTTTAGTAGATTGGTGTAGATAATAGGTATCCGGCAATAAGTCGAGGGCGAATGCTAGCCCGTTGCTTTGAGATGTGGCGATATCCTGCTGGGTTATCTGAAAATCTGTTGGTGCTGGGATTACTTTTATTCCCTGGCGCTGAAAAATCAAGAGGGATCGAGTCATGTGCATCGCCGATGTCACTAGCAAAACGGGCTTTTTGATGTTTTTTGCGTCTAAGATTTGCCGCACGTTGACGGCATTTTGATAGGTGTTGTGGGAATCGGGATCTTGCAGAATTGCTGATGCCGGTATGCCCATTGTTTGGGCAATTTCTGCCATATCTGCCGATTCGGGAGAGCCCTCACCTTTCCAATCTACTCTACCGCCGCTGAGCACTAACAGGGGAGCTTTGCCTTGACGGTAAAGTCGGGAAGCGTATATTATACGATCGCCCGCTTCCCCCAATTCTACCCAAGGGCGGGGCGCTAGTCCTGCTTTCACACCGCCACCCAACACGATAATCGCTTCAGCTTGAGGGAACTCGGCGGTTGGTAAATTTTGCCATTCGAGCGATCGCACTAACGATTTTGACACCCAACCGCTACTCCCAAGCAGTAAAATAATTAGAGCCCCAGCCATTGGTGCTGCCGCCCATTTGGGATGCTTCCAAAGCACGATTAAAGCCGCCATCATTAACAGGCAACTGAACCCCAAAGGATAAATAAACAGCGGTAAAAGTTTAGACAGAAATACAAACATTCAGGAAGTAATTAAAATTGCTCGTTAGCGGGAATTCGGAATTGGGAATTGGGAATTGGGCATTGGGCATTGGGCATTGGTAGAGTTATTGCCAAGATTTTATTAATACGAAAACCACAGATTAAAGGCAGATGTACCGAGATAAACGCAGATATGGCTTTTCTCAAAAAGATGAGGTATGACTGACAGCTTATATAACCACTAAACTCAGATAAACTCAGAGGGCTAAAGCCCAACAACGTACTTCATCTTTCTGAGAACCGCTATATTTTTAAAATAGGCAAGCTTGGGAGTGGCAGGGATCTGCTAACTATTTTGGTCTAAAAGTTTAATTTTTATGATTGAGTTTTGAAGTTTACACTGTTAAAATTAAAGCTCAAAACTCAATACTAAAAACAAATCGGTGCTAGCGACGATCCTCAGGCTCTGATAGCCAGTCAAAGAATGAAGTAGGCTCACGCCGGGAGGTTTTGTATTTATGCCCGTCTACTTCCACGACTTCTTTATTGAGGATAGCATCCGAGGTTTTCTCCTTGGAACGTGTATTCGGGTTGAGTAGTAGTTCATTGTGCCACCAAGCAACCATTAAGCCTGCTGCCACGCCGCCGAGGACACCAAGGCCAATACTCACGGGCAGACTACATCCTACTAAGCGAAACCCAACGGTAAACAACACGAACCAGATCAGCGCGGGGTTAAACCCCTTGGAGTCTCCGTTAAATTTTGCCATGAGCTGCAAGTTATTTTTGTAATAATACAGAAAGATATTGACAATATTAGCAGAGAATGAAATTCATCGCGGGCGATCGCACTCCAACTACTTCCCACAAATCAAATTTAATTGTACATCTAAGTCTTGTGCGGTATCTACAACGTTTAGAGAAATTTGCTCTAATTGTGTAAAAGGTTCTGCTTCTGCTTGCTGCGAGGTCAATAGTTCTGCTGTGGCGTCGGCAATATCGCCTCTGCGCTGTTGCAGTCGTTGTCGCAATACTGCCATTGGTGCGGTGCAGTAAACGATTTGCAGGGGCAAGCCGTGGGATTGAGCCAGATTCATCGCATCGGTTCTCCAGTTTTGGCGATCGAACTTAGCATCTAAAATCACATCCCAACCTCGGTCAGCCAGCATTATCCCCAACTCTAACAATCTACCATAAGTCCGTGCCGTCATCTCATCCGAGTACAAATCTTGACCACCGCGTTCATTTAAAGGAATTCCCCCTAAATGTTTGCGAACAGCATCGGATCTAATGTGAATCGCCCCAGTGTGGCGGGCCAAATATCGAGCCGCTGTACTTTTCCCAGAACCAGACAAACCAGACATCAAAGTTAACTTTCCCGAGCGCGGCTTTGTGTATTCCCAAGCCAGTTTGTAGTAATGAGCGGCACTCTGTGAAATCTGTGCTTTTTCATTAGTAGAAACCGCTTCATCGTCCAACATTAACGAAGTTACTTTTGCTCTCACATAAGCTTGACGGCTCAAATACAGCGGCAGCACTTGCAGTCCTTCCCAATCGCCTGTTTGTTCGACGTAAGTATTGAGAAAAACATTTCCTAAATCTCTGCGCCCCCGCGATTCCAAATCCATGACGGTGAAAGCAATATCGTACATGACATCCACAAAGCGAAAATGCTCGTTAAATTCAATGCAGTCAAACAGCAATATTTTATCTTGCCACCAAGCGATGTTCCGCAAGTGCAAATCTCCGTGACACTCGCGAATTTTATTGTTAGCAATCCGTCGCTCGAACAAGTCTTGATTTTCATCAAAAAACGCATCAGTATAATCTTTAGTTTCCCGATATTGACTCGCAGTCTGCGGCCCGCCGATATATTTTTGGGAAATCCGGTAGTTGTTATCTATTGCTGTACGAATCTGAGTGACTTCGCCAAATTTGCGAATGTAGCTATTACTAACTGCCCTGCTGTGAAACCTAGCAACTTCGCGCCCTAAGTCTGCCATAATTTGCTCGGTCAATAGTCCGTGTTCCAACAAACTGAGCAACAGTGAATCTTGAGGAAACTGCCGCATTTTAAGCGCGTATTCTACAGCAACTTGGGTGGGATTTACATCTGGTGAATTACTGCCAAATTGAAACGCATCGCCACTTTGAATAATTGGCAAAACTTCGAGATAAATTTCCGGTGCTGTGCGTCGGTTCATTTCCAATTCTTGGATGCAGAAATGCTGCCGTTTCTCCACAGTCGAATAGTCCAAAAAGCCAAAATCGACTGGCTTCTTGATTTTGTAAGTATAATCTCCAGTCAGCAGGACAAAGGAAATGTGAGTCTGAATTAGTTGCACTGGTTCTGTCACCCCGTGCGGGTAAAACCCGGGCTGCAACATCTGCTGAATCAGAGGTGGGAGACAAGTCATATCGATTTTGGATTTTAGATTTTAGATTTTGGATTGAGGATTTTTAGATTGGGGATTGGGGATTTTTAGATTGGGGATTGGGGATTGGGGATTGAGGATTTGGATTTGGGGATGCAAGGATATTGACTTTCATCCGATTTATTATAGAGTTGATAGTTAGTGTAAACCAAAAATTAGTGATGACAGAAAACAATCAAGAATCCGGTTCCGTAGATGTGTTTGGCGTGGGCAATGCCCTTGTAGACATCCTAGCATTAGTCGAAGATGATTTTGTGGTCAAGCACGGGCTGAATCGCGGCGCGATGACGCTGATGAATTCGGAAACACAGGGGGGAATTTTGCACGATTTGGAACACAATTCGCTGCAAATGCGATCGGGGGGTTCTGCGGCAAATACGATGATTGGTTTGGCTCAGAGTGGCGGTAAAGGCTATTATTCGGGGAAGGTTGCTAAGGATACTAACGGCGAATTTTACCGCCAAGATTTGCTGGAGGCTGGGATTGATTTTAATGTGCATCCTGCTACTGAGTCGAATGGGCCCACGGGTACTTGTGTCGTGCTGACTACGCCGGATGCGGAACGCACGCTGTGTACTAATTTGGGGGTTTCTACTACTCTGGCGGCGACTGATATTGATGTCGATCGCCTGTCTCATTGCAAGTACAGTTATGTTGAGGGCTATCTTTGGGATGCGACCGAGCCCAGAAAGGCTAGTATTGAGACGATGGAACAGTCTAAGCGTCTGGGTGTGAAGGTGGCTTTTACTTTTTCGGATGGCTTTTTGGTCGATCGATTTGCGGATGATTTTCACAAGGTGGTTTCGGAATATTGCGATGTCATTTTTTGCAACTCTGACGAAGTTCGGAGCTTTTTCAAGGAGGAATCTCTGGAAGAGTGCGCTCGCAAGATGAGCGAGATTTCGGATTTGGCTTTTATCACAAATGGGGACAAAGGCTGCATGGTAGTGGAAAACAAACAGATTGTAGATGTGGCTGGATATCCGGTAAAGGCGATCGATACTGTGGGTGCTGGCGATGCTTTTGCAGGCGGTGTTTTGTTTGGAATTACTAATGGTTTGAGCGCTGAAAAAGCGGCTCGTTGGGGCAATTATTTGGCTTCAATGGTGGTGCAGATTCACGGCCCTCGTCTTGAGGGTTCTCAGGCTCATTTGCTGAACCAGGTGATTTCTGGTTAGTAGTTGAAAATGGCGATCGCACTTTTTGTCGTAAAGGGCGATCGCCTGTGGAACTAATCGGATACAAATACATTAATCTACTACTTCAAAGGACAAGGAGAAGTTACCTAAAACGTTCTGTCAGAGTGAAAACAGTTTTATGGTGGAAAGTAGCGATAAATATCTTTCCGGTGAAGCACCCTGGCAAAAGTAACAGTTTCGCCATCAAAATAAAAACCTATTCGATAGTCACCAATCCGAAGCTGATAGGCATTATCATCCCCTTTCAATTTTTTCAAGTTAATAATTGCCTGTAATATCAAGTCCGGTCGATTAACATAACAAAAATTGTTCGTAGTGTGGACTTTAGTCCGCAGTATGTTGCGGACTAAAGTCCACACTACGAACCTTCAATGGGAAATGGGAATAAGCTATAGCCTTTCTCAGAAAGATGAGGTATGATGTTACTGACACTTACTCATGAGGATCAAACAGATAAGACGCGATCGAATGAACTATAATTATATGGTTCAGTAAAGCCCAGCGGAAGCGATATAACACATAATAGCATTGTTCTGACAGCACGAAGAAGTTGACTCACAACACGTTTACTTGTACTCCTCTTCATACATTGTGAAAAATGAAAACGTATTCGATTGATTTTCGGCAAAAAATTCTTGATACTTATCATACTGAACCGATTTCACAAAAAGCAATAGCTAAGCGTTTTTCTGTAGCCCTCAGCTTTGTACAAAAATTGCTTAAACAATATCGTGAAACAAAAAATATTACTCCCCGAACTGAAATTGATTGAAGAAAATAATGATGCCACTCTTGAAGAACTTCGTTATTTACTTTATGGAAAAATTGGATTTTCTGTTAGTATATCGACAATAGCAAGAATGATAAAACTCTTAGATATTACCGTCAAAAAAAAGACTCTATTCCCTTCAGGCAAAGGCACAGAGCGAGTCCAAATACTGCGATGTGAGTTCTGGGAAAAAATTAAAAAGATTAGTTTGAAAGACTTAATATTCATTGATGAATCTGGAGTTAATTTGGCAATGGTTAGATTATATGCTAGAGCTTTGAAAGGTCAGAGAGCCAAGGGGCCAAAGCCAACTAAACGTGGTCAAAATGTCTCAATAATTGGAGCAATGTCAGTGTCTGAAATTTTGACATCGGTTAATCTAATAGGCGGAACTGATGCAATTACATTTGAAGCTTTTATTATCAGAAAACTTGTGCCAAAACTATGGAAAGGGGCTTGTGTAGTCATGGATAATTGTCCCATTCACTTGGGAGACGAAGTGAAAAAAGCTATCGAAAAAAAAGGGGCAAAATTAATATTGTTATCTCCTTATTCACCAGATTTTTCACCAATTGAAAATCTGTGGTCAAAGCTTAAAAATATTCTCCGTTCGATCGAGACACCTAATTATCAAGAATTAGCCAAAGCCATAGAGTTGGCGTTGGGTCAAGTTACATCATCAAATATTTTTAACTGGTTTACACACTGCTGTTATTGTACCTCATCTTTCTGAGAAAGGCTATACCTTATCGACACCCATCGCACCCGACACGATCGCCTTTTTTGTGTAGTACAATATAGTTATATTCGTGGTACACGCGTAACTATAACCGCATCATGCCATGTCACAGCCAAAGTCCCCAAAACCCAAAATGGCGACAATCCGCGAGATTTACGATCGCATTTTATGGGATAGTCGTTTAGACCATCGTGCCTTTAGCCTTGGTTTTAGCGATCGCATTTCTGGTAATATGCGGGAAAAGCCTTTGTCAGAATGGGCAGTCGATGGCGATATTCCCTGGCATCGGATTCGTTATGTTAAATGTGGGGAAACAATTGTTTGGGATCGCGATCGGCTGGTAGACTTGTTTACTACTGGAGAATTACCAGTCGCGGCATGGGTTGTCGCCACGGAAAATATAGAATCGGCAAACCAGCAACTGCAAATCGATCCTCAACAATCAAATCCCACCTTTGTGAAAGACTTCCCGACTAGATCTATTTACCAATACAATCAACAAAATTGGCAAGCCAGGAATTTGCCCTTAGAGTCGGTAACGATAACCAGATTAAAAATTGTCAGTTATAACGTATTATCAGATCTCTACGAGTCAGAACTTACCGAGACAGCCCAGCGAATTCCGATAATTATAGAGCATCTGCGTCAGTGTGATGCCGATATTATCGCCCTTCAAGAAGTAACACCGCGTTTATTAGAAAAATTATTAGCTGAGGATTGGGTTCAGGCTTATCATATCTCCGAATCTCCCCAAGGCGAAACGCTGGAATGGCACGGTTTATTAGTGCTATCGCGATTGCCATTTACTTTAGTAGAATATCGCTACTCGCCACGGAAGCGGGTATTAGTAGGAAAGTGGTTGCTGAATAGTAAAACTCTCAATGTCGCCGCCGTCCATTTCACCAGCGATTACAATAAAAATTCTGAAAAAGTCAGGTATAAGCAACTTAATATCTTGCTAGAATACCTAAACTCACAGCCGGGAGATTGTCTAATTGTTGGCGATTTCAATGCCAAAGACAACGAACCAGCAGAGATATTAACGACAAACAATTTTATCGATCTTTGGCAAACACTGCATCCCGAAGATCCGGGATACACTTTCCATCCCCAGGCTAATCCTTTGGCAGCATTAATGAGTCTAACTGGACTTGCGGGACGGTTAGATAGGATGATGTTACGGAGTCAGAACCGAGATTGGATATCTCGTCAAATAGAATTATTTGCCTGCAATCCCATACCAGATACAGAAGGAAAAATCTATCCCTCAGATCATTTTGGTCTCCTCACCCAACTAGAATCCATCACCTGTTTGCAAACCATCTCACCTGTCTATAAAAGTGCAGTTGTCATCATTCCACCGGATGACATTTTACCTGCAATTCAAAGTATTCGCCGCCGTTGCGATCGGCAATTTCATCGTTGGATGCCTCATATCAATATAATATATGGTTTTCTGCCAGAATCATATTTTTCAGAAGCAGCAGCAGCCATTACCCAAGCACTGACAAAACTAGAACCATTTACTATAACTTTATCAAACTTTGAAACTTTCACGCACTCTTCTAGCTGTACGGCATGGTTAAATCCGATTCCTCAACCTGCCGATCCACTGCATCAATTACAAGCAATACTTCAACAAATATTTCCGCAATGTGATGAACAAAGTAGCAAATCAGCTAACGGATTCACACCCCATTTAACTGTAGGTCAATTTGACACAACCGAAGTCGCCAAAACCGAACTTTCCCAATGGCATCCAGTCAAATTTCAAGTAGACTCGATCGCCCTAATTAGCCGCCGCGATAACGAACCATTCGAGATTAGATATCGGATACCTTTAAAATCAGCAACTCCCTCAGAAATTTCCGGCGCAAAAACAGGAGAAAATGAGTCTAACTTATCGCTAATCCAAATAATCGACCAACTCGATCCCAAACTCACTCAAACACAGACACTGCATCAAGAACTAATTCAGTCGATCGTCACCCAAGCCTGTCAAGAATGTTTAGGCTACCAACCATTATTACAGCAAATTGGATCGGCGCGGATCGGCATACAAAGCAGCCACAGCGATTTAGATTTACTTTGTATAATTCCTGCCCCTTTAACAGGAGAAACATTCCTCAAACAGGTACAAACTAGATTAGCAGGATTGTGCTATTGCTCCCAACTGGTAAAATCGGGGAGAGTACCAGTATTGAGAATGGAAATAGAAGGAGTGGCAGTCGATTTACTCTCTGCCACAACCCTCGGACAATTCCAGATAATTGAACCATTATCTCAAGAGGCTAGACCATTTTTTGATGCCGTCAGTTGGAGTGCCGTAGTAGGTGCTTTGGAAGCGGATTTAATGGTAGATACAGTCAGCCAACATTTGTCCTGGGATTTATTTATAAACTTGTTAAGGGCGGTGCGAACCTGGGCGAAAGCACGTCAGATTCACGGTAATGCTTGGGGATTTCTCGGTAATTTTTCTTGGGCATTACTGACAGCTTGGAGTTCTATTCATAGCGAACACTTAAACCTAGATATATTACTTGCTCATTTTTTCCAAATCCTCAGCCAACACGATTGGACTCAACCAATAGCATTAACTGAAGCCGGAACACAGTATCAAGTACAAAAATCGCGGGAATGGTTGCCTGTAATTACATCGATCGCACCTTGTCAAAACAGTACCAGAAATGTCACGCGATCGACCGCAGAAATATTGCGCCGCGAATTGGGTCGCGGTGCAGAAATTGCGTCGGAAGTATTGGCGGGAAATACCACTTGGACAACTCTATTTGAGTCCGTTGATTTACTGGAACAATCAAATGCGTTTTTAGTATTGACGGTAAGTAGTGCAGAAGTTGGTAATTTAGAAAAATGCGGCGGCTGGATTGAAGGTCACATAATTGGATTAGCGATCGATTTAGAGCAAAAACTAAATATTTCTGTCAGACCTTGGCCTGGAATTCGGAGAAGGCAAAATCTAGTTAGTGTCGTGCTAGGTATCATCTGTAATATAGATGAAGATTCTGGTGCGATCGCCCAAATTAGCAATGAGTTTATCGATCGGTTCAATGCTGCTAACGATTGTAGCAGTATCTTGCAGATCGAGTTGTGCGATCGCGACTCATATCATGTCCAGTCGGGTTGGTCACATTGTACCTCATCTACCTGAGAAAGGCTACAGAACCCATTTGACATCTTTTCTTGAACAAGAAAGGCAGATCGATCGGTCGTCTGGTGTAACTCAATGGTAAAATTGTAATTCAACTGTAGCGCTCCGATGAATTTGCATCCTACATTCCCAAATAAAAACTCAAATTAGCGCCTCCACCGAGTCACTAACCTACCAGCGTTATCTGCGCCTAGCAGTTTTTAAAGAAATGGATTTACCAAAATTTTTATGAATATAAAATGGTCGATAAAAAACTTATTTCGATCGCAGAACTTCTGGATAATTGTGCTAGTTGTGGCCATCTCTAGGATTGTCTTAAATTCGCAGCTTGACGAGTGGATTGGTGTAGCGCCACCTTCAGCAGCAATCGAACGTCTCGCCACCGCCACCACCATGACGCGGGAAGCGCAACAAATTTTCTACCGGCAAACTCCAACCATCGAACCCAAGCAAACCTTCTTTAAAATCTGTCAAACAAAAGAAAAGGTGAAGGATACCTTAATTATCTTTGGGTGCTATTTCACCAACGGTAAATCGGGCAAAATCGCGATTCAGTCGGTTACAGACGATCGATTTCAAGGCGTGATGGAAGTGACAGCAGCCCATGAAATGCTCCATGCCGCTTACACTCGCCTCAGTCCATCGGATCGCGACAAGCTAACACCCCAACTCAAACAAGCTGCTTTGCAAATCAAAAACGATCGCTTGTCTAGCATATTGAAGCAATACCAGCAAAAGGATATAGCTTTGTATGTTAACGAATTGCACTCGTATCTGGGGACAGAACTCGGCTATCTCGGCGATGTCGAACTCGAACAATACTATCAGCGTTACTTTCGCGATCGCCAACAAGTGGTAAAGTTAGCCGATCTGTCTCAAGAGATCGTGCGAAAATTAGATGAGAAATCCCAGCAACTCAAACCTGAAATTGAGACCTTAGAAGCAAGTCTCGCACAAACCAAGCAAACAATCAAAGAGCACAATCTCGAACTCGGATCGAAGAAACGCAATCTAGATGCGTTGCAATTGGATTTAATGCGTTTTAAGGAACAAGCTGAAGAATCTTACCGACAGGGTAACGGCTCTCCAGAAAAGGTGTTTCAGTTTGAACAAAAAAAATCTGATTACAATCAAAAAGTGCAAGAATTTAACGATGGAGTGCGCGAACAGCAGGAGCGCGTTGCTGCTTTTCAAGAGCAATTCGATATTTACAAGCAGAAAGTGAATGATTACAATGCAATTGCTCGTGAAGAAAAAGCCCTCTTCGACGATCTCAAAGCTACCCCACCAGTCAAGCTCGAAGCCCCAGCCGGCCATGATTCCCATCTTGCCAAATGAGATCGTGCTCCTTAGGAACGAAAATTTAATAACTTACACAAGTTTGTGGGATGGGCGTCCCGCCCGTCTTTTCGGGACGGGCGGGACGCCCATCCCACAAGAACAATAAAAACTGTAAGTTTGCTAATCTTAGGAAAGAGCGCTAAAGCGCAACTACATACCTTGACCTATTGGTAGTTTTATATATCCTATCCTGACAGGAGGGTTTTATTGCAGTCACACAAATTAGGTACGTTGTTGCGCTTGGGCACTCTTTGCAAATATTAGGAAAGAGCGCTGAAGCGCAACTACATACCTTAGCCTATTAGTAGTTGTATATATCCTATCCAGAAAGGACGGTTTTATTGTAGTCAGAGAAATTAGGTACGTAGTTGCGCTTGGGCGCTCTTTACAAATATTAGGAAAGAGCGCTGAAGCGCAACTACATACCTTGGCCTAAAACTTTTATTATAATACCAACGGAAGTGTCACCACACAAGTTGTACCAATACCAACTTCACTGGTAATCTCAATACTACCTTGATGCAAGTCAACGCACTTTTTAACCACGATCAATCCCAATCCCGTACCAGGGATAGTTCGGACATTCTTACCTCGGTGAAATGGCTCAAACAACTGCTTTATATCTTCTGGAAAAATGCCAATTCCTCGATCGCAAACCTGGAGTAGCACCTGATGCAACTGAAACTCTAAACCAAGATGCACATTACCTCCCTTAGGCGAATACTTAATCGCATTGGATAATACGTTGGACAGAATCGATCGCAACAATTTTTCATCCAAGCAAACGGGAATTGGATTTCCTTCACAGGTAAAGGTGATGGTATACTGACTGCCAGCGCTGAGCCGCATTTCTTCCACAAATTGTTCGCAAAATTTGTCCAAAACCAAAAATTTTGGATTAAATTCTAGTTTCCCAGTTTCGGCGCGATTGATGGTTAAAATATCGTCGAGCAATTGCACCATATTCCTTACAGAATCCTGAATTCGGTGCAGGTTTCTCAGTCGCTTTTGGGAGTCATTCCATTCGTCTGGGCTGTTTTCTAGAATTTGAGCTGCTGCTAAAGCCGTACTGAGTGGAGTGCGAAATTCATGGGATGCCATTGAAAAAAAACGGGTTTTCAGAATACTCAGTTCTTTTTCGCGCTCCAGGGCTAACCGAATTTCGTCCAGTCGTTTTCGTTCGGTGATGTCACGAGTATTGACGATAATTTGTGTGGTGGCTGCATTGTTTATAAAAGGCTGGCTAATCGCTTCCAAGGTTCGCCAAGAATTATCTTTGTGCCGATAGCGGAATTCAATGGGACGGTTGAGTTCTGCACTTTGCCAAGTATTGGTGAGACTTTGATAAGTAGTGGTAAAATCATCTGGGTGAATTGGCTCAAATATTTTTTTCCCCACGAGTTCAGATACTAAATACCCTAAGACTTTTTCCACAGAAGGACTGACATAGCCGATCGTACCATCTGTATCTAGAATCATAATGATGTCTAGAGCATTTTCAATGAGCGATCGAAACCGTTCTTCGCTATGTCGCAGGGCTTGTTCTGCTTGTTTTCGTTCGGTGGTGTCTCGCTGGATGGCGATCCAGTGAGTATACCAACCCGTGCGATCGCCAACAGGAACAATACTAAATTCATTCCAATATTCGGAGCCATTTTTCCGATAATTAATCACTTCAACGGTGACAGATTCCCAACGCGAAAGTGCTATCCGAATTTTGTCTAATTCTGTGCTATCGGTTTTTTTACCCTGCAAAATCCGGGGTGTTTTACCCAAAACTTCTTCTAGGCTATATCCTGTAATCTGGGTAAATGCTTCATTGACATAGATGATGCGAAGACCAACTTCATCGATCGCTTCCGCTTCGGTAATTACGACGCCATCATTTGTGTTAACAACAACTGATTGGAGGAGTCGCACCTGTTCTTCCTGTTGCTTTTGTTCGGTAATGTCGGCAATCACTGCGACAATGCCCTCAATCTGATTCTCACTATTCTTTAAAGGAGCAGCGGAGAAGATAATGTCGATCGCACTTCCGTCTTTTTTGTGGCGGCGCAGTTCGACACTATATGTGATTCCTTGCAGGAGATTGCTGCGGAGAGTGGAATAATTTTCTAATGGATCGTCGATAAAAATTGGGTTGGGATGGTTGATGACTTCTGCTTCAGTCCAACCAAACATCTGTTCGGCGGCAGGATTCCAAATTTTGACGTACCCTTCTATATCCAGCGTGAAGATAGCGCGAGGAGAGGCGCTAATCAGGGTTTTTAGGGTGTGGTTGGTGTGGCGCAGTTCTACTTCGGTGCGCTGTCGTTCGCCAATTTCGTCTCGTAGAGCGACGTTGGCTTCAGCTAATTCTTCGGTACGTTGTTGGACGCGCTGTTCTAGTTCGGCGTTGAGTTGTTGAAGCTGTTGGTATAATTCTGACTGTTGAATGGCGATCGCCACCTGCGTCGCTAGTTGCTGCATTAACTCCAATTCCCAGGTTTCCCAGATGCGGGGGCGATCGCACTGGTGAGCAATCAATAACCCCCAAAGATAGGGTACAGAAGGATTCCCCTCAACCTGCCGATTTTCTTGGATGATGGGGACAACCAATTTTGCTATGACTCCAAATTGTTGAAGAAAATCAGTCAGACAATTTTCGAGATCGGCTTCTTCAAGATTGGCAATGAGGCGGGTTTTCCCCAGAGAATAAGCCTCATGGTACTCGCTGGGAAAGACTTCTGCTGGGAAGGATTTTCCTAAAATGACGGGGTAAGGGGGTAAAACGGCTTCGTTAATGGCGCTACCCGTTCCGTCTGGCCACAGGCGGTAAATGAGAACGCGATCGGCTTCCAGAAAGCGTTGCACATCTGCTACCGTGGTTTCTAGCACGTGGTCTAAATCCAGGGATTGTCGGATGTGTTGAGCAATTTGATTGACTAACCGTTCGCGATCGGTTTGTTGGCGCAGCACCCCTTCGGCTGTTTGTCGTCGGGCTACTTCCTGTTTGAAGCAGGGGCAAATTACTACCACAACTAAAACGCCGATCGCAACTAGAAAAATGTTACTTAGCATAGAAAATGGTTGGATAATTCCTATGAAAATCAGGATGCCACCAACAGACAACAACAATGCTACAACCATGCTAACCAGTATCAGCCAGATCAAGAGCTTGGATCGAACCTAGTCTGGAAACTACCATATTTAAACCAGTATTGCTTGAGGTTGTGACAAGGCGTATGCAAACTGGCTTTGGCACGATATAGAATGACTTGACGGTGATCGCCCATCCAAATTTTGTCGATCGGCTGAACCGAGATTAATGTTCCTCCTAAAGCCGTAATCGACTCGGTAAATCGCTCAATAGCGCTATAGTCTATAGTTTCAAAGATGTAAAAATTGCCAGAACAAATTAAATGACGGCTGCGAATCCAGCATTGCAACTTTTTTTGGGCTTGTGGTGGCAACATTCTAATATGATTGAGTATCAATACTTCGGACAGTTTTAGGTGCTAATCGAGTACATGAAACCTAGGCTGGATCTATTGTGAACTATTTTTTCCAAGTTTGTTTTTAATGGCAACGCAGAAAAAAAATTAAAAATTGCAGGGCTGGTACTGTCCAACTTACAGAGGCTTTAAACAAACTGTCTTAAGTATTGGAGTATAGAGAATCATGGCCGATCGAAAAAACGTGATGAGGATTTCAAATTAAATTTCTCCAGCTAGTTTATCAATAGAGTTGGCATTCTCCAGAATTGGGCATCCTCCAATTCTGGAGATGTTTACGGCTCTCAAGATGAGGAAATACCAGTTATCCCAAATTATACAGTAACAACAGTAGGTTGATTGTAGAATATCGACCCAAAGATGTAGATTGTACAATTATTTTGAGAAACTGATATAATCTCAATTTCTATCCAATTGTTGCTAGAAATTTAGAGATAGCTGAATCTAATTAGAGAAGCCAGAAAAACCCTCTAAATATGACTTAAATCCATCTATTAAACTTCTTGTTTTTGTTGGATTTAGAGAATCTCAGTGATGCTGACAATTTTGCCAGAGGTGCGATTGATCCGCTGAATTTGCGGACTCATATTGTCTCCTGCCACAATGTATGTCGTGTTACTGAGGCGCCGAGGTCTGTCGAATTTCGACCCTGTTACCACAATTTTGAACATTTTTTCGGTTGCGACATAAGCGCCTCCTCGACTGGTTGAGGGCTTGATGGCGTTAGCGCTGTTGGTAGCAACGGCGTAGACTAACTGAGAAGCTTTGACGGCACTGTCGATTTGGGCGAAACCCCGATCGAGCAGCGACATCCGATTGTAACCTAGTTGCTTGGTATTTGCTTCGCTGCTTCTGCCTCGGTAATAGGGAACAACGTTTTCACCAAAAGCGGTTTGATACTCGTCGCTGTCGAGATAGGAGTCAATTTCGGCATCGTAGCCTTGCTCAACACAGCGGATAATGTGTTCAGAAATTTCTGTTTGATCTTGTGGTGCACGACCTAGCAGGTGCAGGAAATTGAGTTCTACAAATCGATAGGGAGCGCACTTTTGAAAATAGCGAGTGCTATAAAAATCAGATTTAGCAACCAATCGGACAAATTCACGCACGGAGATGCTGCGATCGCACAATTGAGATTCCGCAGTTACCAAGCGCTCGCTTTCCATCACGTGGGGATTGCCCAAAACCTGCTTGTAGACGGCGCGAATCACAGCTTGCACCTCATCTACACCGCTGGTTGGCCACAGTTCACATTTTGTCGAATCTGCCATTGCAATTAATCTCCTTTACAGATAATAGTTGGTAGTAGCTGAAATCTTGCACCACTGTCAATAACAGGCAAGATGCCTGTTCCACAAAGAGTGGATTTCTTGTGGAACAGGCATCTTGCCTGTTCGTAAAATGTTAATTGAGAATGGTTCAATATGTCAGTAATACACCGCTTATATCAATTCCAGTTGTACCGGAATGATTGTTGATTTTTGATAATTGATTGTTGATTGTTGATTGAAGCAAAGCTCCGAATTCTCATTACAAGCCCCGAATAATTCTTCAATCTAAAATCTAAAATCTAAAATCTAAAATCTAAAATTGATCGACTTTCAACTAGACAGGGGTGATACTAGCGATCGTCCCACCTTGTTTGTGAATCCGTTGATAGGTTTCGGATAGCTCGTTAAACGACACCAGGTAAACTTGGTTGCTGCGGCGAAACTTGGAAATCCGATTCACCACATTGGCGCGATAGCCGGTAACTTCAATGCGATAGACTTTTCCGTTTTCATCCGATCCAGCGCCATGACGAGTCCGAGCGCTACCGGATGGATTGCGGAATGTCGATCCGCTGCTGGCTGGAGAAATTACGGCGGTTGGCGTGCCCTGAATTACTAGGGAATTCAAACGCGGACTCTTACCAGCCAGATTTCCCTTCAAGCTGCTGCTACAAGCACCTCGCACCAACTCGAAGGTATGGGTAAACTGCACCATGCTTTGACAAGCTTCGGTTTTGTATCCCCGGATGTAGGGAACAATGTCATCTCCAAAAGTATTCTGGTATTCATCGCTATCGAGATAAGAATCGATCTCAGCCTCAAAGCCCTTGGTATCCAGAATGGTACTTTTGCTCCGCATTTCTTCGAGATCCAGCGGAGGGCGACCAAGTAGATGTCTGAAGTTGAGTTCGATCGCCCGATAGCGAGCACAACTATCGAAAAATCGCGATCGATACAAGTCAGACTTTGCAACCCGACGCACAAACTCCCGTACCGTCAGTTCATCGCGTTTAAACTGCGACTCACAAACGGTGAGGCGTTCGCTCTCCATGACGTAGGCATTTCCCAAAACTTGTCGGTATACTGCCTGAATGATGGTTTCAAGGTCTTCATTGGAGTTACCTGTAACCCGCTCTATTGGTGGGGTTTCATCAAACAGGCTCACTCCCAATCTTGAAGCTGGTCCAAAAGCCATTTAACACTAATCTCCCAAATTAACTATCAAGTGGGTGGGAGAATTGACCCCATCCAAGTGCCGATCCCACCTACAATTACATATAACAAGTAAAGAAATGAGTCAGAAAATGGTAAAGAAATCGGAAAGATTCTCAATAAGTAATAAATCGTGATTTTTGGCAATATTTGTTAAGAAAGCTTTGGCCAATGGTTTCTGAGCTTCCCTTGGGTCAAAACTTGTTGACATCTCGATCGCAAATCGGTAAAATTTGGGGCCCAAATGCGAATAAGATGTTGAGGAGCCAGCATGGCGATCGCCCTAGCCCTATTGGTATTAGAGCGCTCTGGTTCGCTAACTCAATCTTGTCTAAAAGTCAATAAGTGGCTTTGTACTTTCCCCCAGCCTCTTGATTATGAGGATTCTCTTGGTTGAAGACGATCTGCGCCTTGCAGAAACGTTGGCAGAAGCCTTGACAGACCAGCGCTATGTTGTTGATATAGTTACCGATGGGGAATCTGGATGGCATCAAGCAAAGATGCTCAACTATGATTTGCTGCTGCTAGATTTGATGTTACCAGAACTTGATGGAATTAGTCTCTGCCATCGATTGCGATCGCACGGCTATACTATGCCTGTCCTGATGATCACAGCCCGTGACACCCTCAGTGATGAAATTAATGGGCTTGATGCTGGGGCTGATGATTATGTAGTCAAACCCGTGGACTTGCAAAAACTATTTGCTCGGATTCGAGCCTTATTGCGTCGAGGTAGTAGCACTTCTGGGCCGATTTTAGAATGGGAAGAAATTCGCCTCAACCCCAGTACCTATGAAGTTAGCTATAGATACACCCCACTCCATCTCACGCCCAAAGAATACGCGCTTCTGGAACTTCTGTTGCGAAATGGTCGCCGTGTTCTCAGTCGAAGTGTCATGATCGAACACGTCTGGTCGTTGGAATCTCCACCAGAAGAAAATACTGTCAAGGTTCACATCAGAGGTTTGCGTCAAAAACTCAAAGCTGCGGGAGCTGCTGAAGATTTAATTGAGACGGTTCACAGTATGGGGTATCGTCTCAAGCAATCAGATTCCAGTACAAATATGATAAAAACCCCTCTGGAATTGAAAACTACACGGTAAAAACATTCACTTAATTGAGGGGGAGACGGGGAGACGGGGGAGAGGGGGAGACAAGGGAGACGGGGAGACGGGGGAGAGGGGGAGACGGGGAGACGGGGAGACGGGGGAGACGGGGGAGACGGGGAGAGGGGAAGAGAATTCTCGATTGTCATCGAAATATAGAATTTAACTGCGGCACGCAACAGCTTAGGATCTCGAATTAAATAATTTACACATATTTGTGGGATGGGCCAGAAGAACAATAAAAATTGTAAGTTATTTAATTCTCATTCCTTGGCAGAGATAAAGGACACGGCAGTGCCGTTTCCCTACGGGGCTCTTACGGTTTACTTCATCAACGTGGACTCTGCTGTAATATCATGTCCGGCCTATTATTAATATGGTAAGGGCCCTTTCAACAACAATACCCGCCAATAATTGACAAGCTCAAAAACCCGCTCTTGCCGGCATATTATTATGGTAAATCGCTCGTCCAGGATATAATAAGCAGAACCCCGACTTCTTTAATAAAAAGTCGGGGATATAATAGCACAAAACAATACTAAAGCTAGGCTTCAGCAGAAACCAATTCGACTTCATCTTCTTTGAAGTGAGCTCGAAATTTTTTGTCAAACTGAACTAGCACCGGCCAATTGGCACTGACAGGTCTGCCGTGCCATTCGTGAACGATCGCCACGATTTCTCCTTCCATACCCTTAATCTCAACTGGTTGACTGCGATTTTCCGGGTGGTGGTAGACAACAACAGAGTTTTTAACGCAAACGCGATCGCCAATTTTCATAGCTAAAAAATTTAGTGTTCTTTCTTCAAAACTCTACAAAGCCTGCAAGTGCAGAACACTTGTTGGCTTTGGGGACAGTCTTTTCATCTTCCCACAGAAGTAGAGCGAATACTCAAAGAAAATTGGCGGTTGTTTGTCGGTACTTCGATTCCGGGAAGCCTGAATGCCGATCGACTCTAGCTCGATCCCCACCGCCCGATCGGCATTTAAACCGATCGGGCGGATTCTGCTGTGCCGGAATTGATCCAGGCTAATCGACCAGCGATCGGCTTAACTGATCCAACCAACACTCAACATCAACGGCGAGAGTTTGACCCAACTCCAGCAACTGCCGGATCGAAGACAACTCCCAGCCACCGTCTGAGCCGACGATATCTAAAGCAACCGGGTCAACCTTATTTTCGCCGTCCGAAGTAGCTTGCCGTTGCAGCCAGCCCAAACACAGAGGCACAATTTGACTGTACAGAGAATCGAAATACAGTTCCTGCGATTTGTCCAAACACAAACCCAGACTCAGCCGATCGCCCACAGCAATCAAACGCTCGATGTACCGGATATCGGCTTCTAACTCCAGAGGCGATCGTTCATCTACGCCCGATCCTGCTTGCAGCAGCGTGTCTAGCGATCGCCAAACCAGCCGTTCCAAAATTTGCTTAACTTCAGGAACCTTCAACCGACTGCGGAGGAGACCGGCTTCAGTGGCGATCGCTTCAATGTCAGCCAGCAGAGGTTCCGCGTCTCCGGTTTCCAGTTCCAGCGCCTTCGCCGCCGTCAAACAGCGGTGTCCCAAAGCCACCTCAGCAGCCACTTGCAACTCAACCGGCACCGGCAACTCATCGCGATGGAAAGCCATCATCACCCCGTAATTTTCCCGATAAACCTGAGTGTAAAGTTGATCCAAGCGAGTCAAATTTTCTTGACTCAGCAACTGGACGATGCGGTGGCGTTCCTCTGCGAACAAATCCCGCAAGCTAAACGACTGATCCCCAAACAACCGCACCATTTCCAGAATCGCGTGGGCCGCCGAAGCTTCTTGCAGAACTCCAAACAACCGCTCTTTGAGCATATTGTAAGACCGGCGGCTGCCAAAAGGCTGAATGCAGCAGTGGAAATCCCAGCCCCCAAGGTGGAATGCAGCAAACACAAACACGTCTGTTTCCCGGGTAATTTCCGAGGTTAACTGCAATTGACCCACAGCCAGAGTCATCGAACCCATGCGCTGAATTTGGAAATCTTGCTGTTCGGCCTGATAGCAGTAAACTCGCTGTTCGCGGGGATATTTGGCAAACAGAGCACTAATCGCGTAGTGGGCGGCGACTTGTTTGAGACTGACTTGGGCTGTTGTCACCAGTTGGCGGTAAACTTCTGCGCCTGTTTTGAAAGAGTCAACGTTGCTGGGTATTAGGGCTAGTCGATCGATAAAATCCTGTTCTAGCTGAACACCAGCAACTTCCCCCGCCAATTCCAGCGCCCTGGCGGCGTAGCGCAAAATTTGCACGCCTTCGGGGCGAGAGACTTCTTCAAAAAACCAGCCGCAGCTAGTGAACATTAACAAAGTGTGGCGCTGCATTTCCAGCAGGCGCAGGGCGTCTACCTGTTCGGCGGCATCCAGTTCGCGAATTTGATGGCGTTGGAGGAAACTGTCAACATTCGCGGGCGATCGATCGCGGATGACATCAATATATTCATCTCTGGCTTTCCAGGGATCGCAAAACAGCTTGCGCCCCGCTTCCTCATAAATCGGAATCAGTCGATCGCGCAGCCAATTCAAAGTATCGCGCAAAGGCTTGCGCCACAGGAGATGCCACCCGCCGCCGCCACCGCACCCACAATCATCTTGCCAGCGATCGACCCCGTGAGAACAACTCCAAGCCGTCACCGGTTTGAGTTCCACTTCCCAAGTGCTGGGATTTTGACCTAAATAATGAGCATAATTCGTCACAGTCCAGCCGCGGCGGGGAAACTCCTCTGTGAAAGCGTAGGCGAGACATTTTTCCGTACTGTTTTTGTGGTGGCCGAAAGTTTCGCCATCTGTGGCCACGGAGATTAATTGAGCCGGTCTGTGGTCTCCCCGCACTGCTTGACCCAAGCGCCCAGCCAAGTGGTGGCTGCTGCTGAGAACGTCATTGAAGCCCATATCCCGCGAGATCGGGCCGTCGTAGAAAAAGATATCGATGTAGGGAGTGTGAGGATTTGGGGCTGAGGACTGCTGGCCGTGTCCGCGAGTAAAGTGGTAAGTGCTCAGGGGCGAAAGTTGGTGGTCAGCCATCAACCGCATTTCCGGCTTCAAATAGCAGCGGTAGGGGCGAGTCGGATCGATTTGGCCGCCGCCGACTTCGTGCCATTCGCCATCTGTTTGTTGCTCTCCTTCTTGGTTTTGCGCGATTAGCGGGCGGCAGCGTTCGGCTTGGGAGGGGGCTAAGACAATAAAACGAATGCCTTCAGCCACCAAAACTTCCAGGGTGGCGTAGTCTACGGCGGTTTCGGCGAGCCACATTCCTTCGGGATGGCGATCGAATCTAGAGCGAAAATCTGCGATCCCCCAGCGAATTTGGGTGTATTTGTCTCGCTCGTTCGCCAGCGGCATGATGATGTGATTGTACACTTGGGCGATCGCGTTGCCGTGACCGTTGAGGCGCTGACAGCTTTTGCGATCGGCTTCCAGAATCCGTTGGTAAACTTCGGGATCGTAGCGTTCCAGCCAGCTCATCAGAGTCGGGCCGATGTTGAAGCTGAGATATTCGTAGTTGTTGACGATCCCGGCGACTTCACCGCGATCGTTGAGTATGCGCGCAAAGGCGTTCGGGCGGTAGCACTCGTTGTCAATGCGTTCGTTCCAGTCGTGGAAGGGAGAGGCGCTCCCTTGGCGCTCGATCGCGTCTAGGTAAGGGTTTTCTCGGGGGGGTTGGTAAAAGTGACCGTGAATCGTCACGCACACTCCAGTTGCAGTTGCGGCGGTGCTTTGGGTTGCAGTCGTTACGGTTGGTGCAGACACAGAGAGCACGTTGGACTGAGTTTTAGAAATCGAAACCATGCGATCGAATCCTCAAGTAGTTAAAGACATGAAAACCAGCCTAATCAGTAAGTTAAACCTTACGCAGCAGGCGTTTGGGCTAGGCATCTGTAGGTGCTAAATTTTGCCAGATAATTTTTGATTCATTTGTAGTATTGCGAGCAAAGCATTCGTTGCAATATACCAACCGTCGATCCCTGAGTTTTTCTGCCAATGCTTTGCTGTTGAAAGAGTTATAAAAGTTAGCTGTTGCTGCTTTGTGGCACTTTCGACCCATTTCAGGTTAGTGCGTGCAGGGCTGCTCGTTGAGAGTTTATATTTACATTGCTGCATCTTAAAGTCTTATTCATTAAATGGCAAGTTTTCCCCGGAAAAATTTAATCTTTGGCGATCGATGGTGGTTGTGCTGTTGAAAGTTAACAATAGGGTGAAACCCCTCAGCAGGCAAAACTTTGGCTGAGGGGGGCTGCTGCACGAAATTGCTGCGTTGTGTCGGCGCAAAATCTTTTGTTGAGTTTTCTTGGTGAAAAGTTACTTTTACCCGACACCAGTAACTTATGGAAGCCAACAGATAGCCTCATTAATGCGATCGCGTGCGTGGGGATTTTCATGTCTTACCTCGACTTGATGCCGACTGCTGAAACAGCCTCGATACAATAATAGACTTGAATTGCATAAGTCTTCGATCGCTCCCTCAAGCGCAGATGTCAGACAGATGCAACCGACGATGCAACGCAGATAATTTCAGGGTGTTTTCCGATTTTTGCAATTCAAGTCTATTTTTTATCGATTGTTGGGGTATTCGAGCATCATTTTTGGTGGGCGGGGAAACAGACTCACATACTCGCGGGGCGATCGAGCAATTGACGGTTGATGCTGCTGCATGGCACATTTACCGTTCAGGACTATTCCAATTATATGCGACTGCTGTCCCGGCTCCTTTCGTCCGCCCTCACCGTGCCGTGCAAGTGCCGTTCAGCCCCTGCACAGCCTATTTTCAGCCAACTTTCTCCACCGTAAATCCAATTTCTTGCCCGTAGGATAGTTCCAGAGTATGACCGTCCGGGTCTCGCAAAAAGGCCCAATAGCCGATCGGATATCCAGAATCTTTTGGTTCATCAACCAGCACACCTTCTTGACGTGCACTATCGCAGAGAGAATCCATATATTCCCTACTCTTGCAACCAACCCCAAGGTGTGCCAGCGGAGACAAAACTGGATGTACAGAGTTTGTCTGAATCAGCACAATTACAAAAGGACGAGTGCCATCAGAAAGCCATACAACAGCAACACCTGCTGCTGCATCAATCCGGCGGTGAACGACCTGCATCCCAGCATACTTCGAGTAGAATTCAATACTTTTCTCAACATCGGAAACTGGGAGTGCGATGTGAGTAAAACCGATATCAATCATTTGAAATTTCCTCCATGCTTTAGACTTAAAACTTTGCAAATACTCCTGGACGCAGCGGATGTTAGAAACCGTTTTTTCAGAAATATATTTCACGGGAACATCATATATTATGTTAAAAACCCGGTTTCTTTGGTCTTAATGCGTAAGTCATGACCAAATGACTTCATAATGTTCGACTGTTGGAAATGGGTCGTAAAAATGATGCAATAAGGAACGCCACATTTGATAATCTGGCGATTCTCGAAATCCAACGGTATGGTCTTCCAAACTTTGCCACCGCACCAGCAAAATATAACGATTTGTGTTTTCTATGCAGCGTTGCAGCTCGTGCGAGATATACCCCGGCATAGAAGAGATAATCGCTGAAGCTGTTTTGAAAGCAATTTCAAACTCAGCAGTCCTATTAGGTTTAATGTCAAGAATTGCAACTTCCAATATCATAGATTTAATCAGATGCTCTCCACTTTGCAGCCTTCATATCCATTGCTTTAATAAATCCAGCTTTTCCGTCCATGTACCCCTGAATATTATCATAGTATTTATTGGCGAGTTCTTGTTTTAGTTCGCTGTATTGCTGCGCTTCTTCAGATCTACTAAAGCGAGATAAACCCTTAGGGGACACAGATTTGATACTTGACACAGTTTCCCGATGCTAGTATCATTTGTTAGTAAACCGTCGAACAAAAATGGAAGATTACAAATCTGCTTTTTTACAGCGCTATCAGGATACCGAAATACTTTGTTACTCTGCCAGAAAAGTGGCGGCCATGCACTTTGCTGGTGTGACGATAGAATGTCTGCTAAAATCAATGATATTCGCTTCCCTACCCAAAAATGCCAAGCGAGAATGGAAAACGGATTCTAACACTCCTGGTCATACACTTACTAATCCAGGACATAGTTTTCAAGATGCTTTGAGACGGCATAATAAGCTGCATGATAGGATTCAGAAATTTCCACAGGTAATGAAATGGCTGGTCACAGTTGAAAATCCCAAAAATCAACATTTTATAGATATGCGCTACTCTGGTAGTGAACCTAACGATCCAGACTATAAGCAGTGGCTGTCTGCATATAAGGGTCTCATAGGTTGGCTACAGAAGCAAGCTACTACACTTTGAGGATACAGAGATGCAGGAAACCTGGCAAATATCACTTAAACGGGAGCTGACAGACTGTTATGTGCAGAGTCCGCAGGAATGGACTGACATCAATATTTCTACTTCTGGACTTTTGAATTTGACGATTGTGAGCAATACCTTTAATGGCTTATGTTTCGAGCGTCGAAAGGAACGAGTACATAGCATCCTTAGGAAATTTAAAATATCCCCAGGTTTTATTTCTTTATATACGGTAGACGAAGCAATTTCCCTGAATTTGTCACGCCCACAGCTTACAAATGGAAGTTCAGTGCAAACTTGGCAAGATTTAGCTTTGTGGGCTGCAAATCCACAAAATCAATCCCAACTTTCTCAACCTGAACCCCGCATTCCTCGAACCATCACATTCTATTCCTTTAAAGGAGGAGTGGGGCGAACAACTGCCTTAACCCATGTGGCTTGGATTTTAGCTATGCGCGGTCGAAAAGTTGTGGCTGTTGACTTAGATTTAGAAGCGCCTGGTTTAAGTACAGCTTTTAGTTTAAACCCACTACCTGAATTTGGTATTGTCGATTATTTTTATGAGCGCTCCTATTTGCCTGAAGAGTTAGAACCCAATATTTTAATCACTAAGATATTTGGTGAAGTTACAATACCTGATGCAACAGGAAGACTCTTTATTGTTCCTGCTGGTTATTTAAGTCTTGACTACATTGCTAAAGTTGATGATCTGCGAGCAACTACTATTCTGGATAATGGTGAAACCCTCTGGTCTATTTTTAGTCGTGAAATTAAAGAACAGCTAAAACCAGATGTGATCTTGGTGGATTCACGTACTGGAATCAATGAATGGGGTGCTTTATCTCTACTCCAGGCTGCTGATGAGGCAATTATATTTTTGTTTCCCAACGAACAAAATCGGCAAGGAATTGATCTTCTTTTAAAATCACTCAATTCTTTTGGCAAGCTGTCAATTAATTTTGTATTTTCACCTGTTCCTGATATCAGTGATACTGGAACGACTAAAGTTACAGAAATTTGGCAGCTTTTACGCAAAGTCATTGAGCGCGAAATAGATCGAGATGAACCAAATGAAAATGGTGATGACTTAGATGAGTCTCAATCTGAAATAGCAGAACCATTAATAGTACCTTACCTTCCCTCAATTGCTCTAGCAGATCGTCATCCTGTAACAGGATTGTTGGATTACTACAATCGAATTGCTAACTTAATTGATGAAGAAACTAATCAAATTCGCTCACAGGAAATTCTAGCTGCAACAGATACCGAACAACGCTGGAAAATTATTGAAAGCCTTCAATTTCGAGCCTTAAATGCTGCCGATCCTACGTCAAACCTTCTCGCTTTATTTCAGAAGACTGCTAATTTTGAAAAATTCTTAGATGAGACAACTTGCCTAATCAGAGGCAGAAAAGGAACTGGCAAGACAGCACTTTACTTGCTTTTATTAAAGCATGAATCTAAGGCTAGACAGCTAGCTCGCGATCGATTAGATTCTGTATTTTTCCTCTCGGGTCATGGTGGATTCCAGAACAGTCGCCCAACACGCAATGAATTTCAAATTATCAATCAAAGTCTAAAAGATAATGAGGGAACTTGGGAGGCATTTTGGCGAGCCTACCTGATATTTCGAGTTTATCAAGCAAGTTATTTAAAACTGCCAGATAAAGGGAGTCAAAAACCTAAATTTGAAAGTATACGCAACATTTTGAAGGGACTGCCGGGAGAAAACTGGCAGTCTGAACATACGCTCGCCTTAATTCAATTATCAACTGATTCGCAGTTGAGACTTGTTTTGTCGGATGTCTTAGACATTCTGAACGAACAGCAACGGGATAAAAATCAAACACTTTGGCTTTTATATGATGATTTAGATGAAGACTTCCCCGAAAAAGATGGAGTGAGACAGCAAGCTTTAAGTGGTTTGTTTCAACTTATTCAGGCTTGCGATGCCCGTCGATTAACATCAATTCGCTTTAAAATATTTATCCGAGAAGACATTTGGAATCGTTTAAATTTTGACAATAAAAGTCACTTCAATGGACGCGATCTTTTTTTGAAGTGGACAAGGGTAGATTTCTTGCGATTAGCTCTTCGCCAAGCCATGCAATCAGCAGAATTTAAAAATTTAGTCGATCGTTCTTCGCCTGTTGAAAACATTGATAGTGCTAATGAAGAAACCTTAAACCGCGCCCTAGACTTATTGTGGGGAATTCGTCGAAGAACCGGAGACAAAGCTAAATATGTTTATAGATGGGTTTACGAACGTTTATCAGACTCAAATAACACGGCTTTTCCCCGCAGCTTAAGTGCCTTGCTTGATGGAGCAAAAGAGCAGGAGTTAACTTACAAAGGACAAACATCAGTTAAGGCTCCAACCGATCGTTTACTGCGACCAATATCTCTGGAGATTGGTTTAGAAAAAGCATCAGAGGAACGTTGTGATGCCATTAAACAAGAATATCCTGAGTTATGCCAATTTTTTGAAGCTCTAGAAGGTGTTCCAGCTTTACCTACCAGACAAGACCTTGAGAACGCATGGCAGAAAAGTGTACGGGAAATATATCCTGACTTTGATGAATTTGCCAGTTTTTTAACTGAAATTGGTCTGGCTAAATGGCGGCAGAAAGAAACCCGTTATGGGTTTCCTGATATTTATGTGTATGGTTTCAAGATGATTCGTACAGGGACGAAGTAGCAAATTATGAATTTCATTGCCACTTCATCTACCATACCTAAACGAGCATGGTTAAATGACACCATCTTTCTATCCTCCCCAACAACCTGGCTCTTGGTGAAATCGCGTTCATTTCAGTTGAGGGAGGACAAAAAAGCGGAATGGTGCAGTCTCCTGTGCTAGTTGATTTCAATCATACTTAAGCTTCGATCGCCCGAATCGATTCCAACTCCCGTACAACAGGCAATCCCGATGCGACAAGTTCAGGCGGCACCTGATGGGTTTCCAGGTATTTTCCGTCGTGAATTAGCTGCACAACGTTCATCCGGTGAGGGCGGGTGTAATAGCGGTGGGTTGGTTCCGTCTTTTGCCTTTCTTGCAAGCTGTCGTTGGCAATTTTCTTGCGGAGTTTGACGATCGCATCCATAATCGCTTCCGGCCGCGGCGGACATCCAGGTAAATAAACATCCACCGGAATTAGCTTGTCCACACCGCGCACAACAGTCGGAGAATCTGCACTAAACATTCCGCCCGTAATCGTGCAAGCGCCCATTGCAATCACGTATTTGGGTTCGGGCATTTGTTCGTACAGCCGCACCAACACAGGAGCGTACTTCATGGTAATCGTGCCGGCGGTAATCATCAAATCTGCCTGTCGGGGAGACATCCGGGGAAATACACCTAATCGATCCAAATCGAAGCGGGAAGCGAGCATGGCGCTAAACTCAATGAAGCAGCAAGCAGTGCCAAACATCAGCGGATACAGGCTGGACATTTTTGCCCAGTTGTAAAGGTCATCGACGGTTGTGAAAATTACGTTTTCCGATAGCTGTTGCGTAACTTCGGGATAAGCAGCCGGATTGGCGATCGACAAATCTTCTGAAGCAATATCTCGTGTCATGTCAGGTGAATTCATGTTGACAAAACTCCTGGAACGATATAGCTGTTGGTTGTTCGTTGACACTCTAATTCTGGCATCGAATTTTAGCTCCCGCCACGAACTGTCAGATATCTTGATACTCGCGCACTCTCTCATCTTCAGAACAGGCAATTTATCTGTGTAGCAGCTTAGTTCTCGGCTGAGTCATTTTCAAATTATCGATCGACCTTTTCAATTTTATTAAGTATCTTCGCCAACTTCTGACCAAAAAAAGTGAGTAAGTGCGATCGCCCCAACCCTTAAACCAGCATCCAATTCCTTTCCCCCTCCCCTTGGCTAAACTTGCTGGCAGGCTATGATTGACGGTTGGGAGCTTTTCAGAATTTAAATGCTAAACACAACCAACATAATTTCCAGCCTGCTGCTATTTATCCCAGTTTCGATCGCCGGACACTTTCTCGGCTGGGAATCCTCCACAATCTTCATCACCTCCGCCCTAGCCATCATCCCTTTAGCAGCCTGGATGGGTACGGCCACCGAAGAAATCGCCGTTGTCCTCGGCGCCAACTTGGGGGGTTTGCTGAATGCTACCTTCGGAAATGCCACGGAATTGATTATCGGCATCGTCGCCCTCAACGCCGGACTAATAGATGTTGTTAAGGCCAGCATCACCGGTTCAATTATCAGCAACTTACTGCTGGTGATGGGATTTGCAATGCTGCTAGGCGGCTTGCGCTACAAAGAACAAGAATTTCAGCCCACAGTCGCGCGGTTGAATGCTTCCGCGATGAACTTAGCTGTGATTGCCATTTTGGTGCCGACGGCTGTTAATGTCACTTCTATCGGCATCGCCCCGGAAACTATGCAAAATCTCTCTAGCGCTGTTGCGATAGTCCTGATTATTGTCTACGTGCTGACTCTGCTGTTTTCGATGAAAACCCACAGTTATCTTTACGATGTAGGGGTGGCAGAAGTCGAAGGTCTCGAAGAATTAGCCGAAAGTAACTTAGCACCAGACAGTCCCGACCACAAGGTGAATCTACCGTTGTGGATTTCGGTACTGTTGGCCTGTACCGTCATGGTGGCGATCGAGTCAGAACTCCTGGTTAGTAGTCTAGAAGAAGCGACGGCGCGTTTGGGGCTGACATCACTGTTTACCGGGGTGATTTTAGTGCCGATTATTGGCAATGCTGCCGAACACACGACGGCGGTGACGGTGGCGATGAAAAATAAAATGGATTTGTCGGTTTCTGTGGCTATGGGCTCGAGTTTGCAAATTGCTTTGTTTGTTGCCCCGCTGTTGGTTTTGGTGGGTTTTATCGTGGGCCAACCGATGGACTTGAACTTCAATCCGTTTGAACTTGTAGCAGTTACGGTGTCGGTGCTGATTGCGAATTCTATCAGTTCTGATGGCAAGTCTAACTGGCTTGAAGGTACTTTGCTGTTGGCTGCTTATGCGGTTTTGGCGCTGGCGTTTTTCTTCCATCCCGTAATCGAAGGACTCGTTTAAAAGGGTAAAGAAGTCAAGCGTGAAGTCGGAAGTTCGGCAACGAGAAATGTGCGGGATTTAACTCATGTAACGGATAGAATTCCCGATTACCCATCAGTTATGCCGTCATCGGGAAGAGGGAAGTCCTAGGGAAGAAAGCAGAAGGAAGTTCGGCCTTACTCGCAATGTGCGGGATTTAACGGATGTAACGGATAGAATTCCCGATTACCCATCAGTTACGGCCTTACTCGCAATGTGCGGGATTTAACGGATGTAACGGATAGAATTCCCGATTACCCATCAGTTATGCCGTCATCGGGAAGAGGGAAGAAAGCAGAAGGAAGGAAGATGGAAAAGGCATTAGGCAGATGTTTGTCCCCCACTCTCCCCATCTCCCCCTCTCCCCCTCTCCCCCTCTCCCCCTTTCTCCCTCTCTTTTATTTCTTCCTTCCAGAGTGCTCCGGAGCGATCGTACAATGGAAAGCGGAAAACGAGCTAGAGTTCACTCCGCTTGACATTAGCGACGCGAAGGATTTAAATCAAGAGTGCTCATCAGTCTTGTACTGGGTGTGATACGATCGTCGCAGGTTGAAAATTGAGTATAACTAGACAACGTAAAAACTTAACTGGATTGTTGAGTACGCAGTCACACCGATCGGTGTTGCCGTCTAGGAAAACTCGTATTTGAACGAAAACCTGACTAGATCGAGACGATCGAGTACGGTAGGGCATACCGGAATTTACGCTTCAGGAGAAGACACTTTTACTTGACCTGGAGTAATCCAGTCGCAAGCAAGTGACTTCGTTGAACCAAGAATCTCAGTCACCAAGAGTGCTGAGAGTGCCAAAGTAAAACTTGATAGAGGTTAACTTACAGGGCGAAATAGTTATCTAAACTTAGTTAAAGCTCGCTGGACAAGATAAGTCTAGAAAGGCTATGATATCTGCAATGCCGAAAACCAAGGCTCAATTATCCGGTTTGTAAACCGCAGTTATGTCTGTACTAGCCAGCCTGTTAAGGTCGAGAAGGAAGTCCACAACTCGTTAAATTGGCTGAAAATAGTGGGTGACTCATGGCTAATAGCGACCGCTAGAATTGTTTTTGTTTTGTGTAGCAGCAACCTCAATCAGGGTTATGTGGCTTCGTGAGTTATTGCCTCAATCCCAAATGCCCGAATCCCTCCGATCCAGCCAACTCTGGTAAATCCGCGTGCATCCACTGCGGGTCTGAACTTTTGTTGCAAGGTAGATATCGGCTAGTCGCGCCTCTCGGAGGCGGTGGCTTTGGCAGAACATTTGAAGTGGACGACAACGGCGCCCGAAGAGTGCTCAAAGTCCTGCTGAAAGAACATCCCAAAGCTGTAGAACTGTTTAAGCAAGAAGCCGACGTATTGGTCAGGCTGAGACATCCAGGTATTCCAAAGGTCGATCGCGACGGTTATTTTACATTTTCGCCAGCTCACAGCACAGAGTCTTTTCACTGTCTGGTGATGGAGAAAATTGCTGGGGCCAATTTGCAAGACTGGCTGAAACATCGGGGCCGCCCGATCAGTCAAGAACAAGCTCTGAACTGGCTCAAACAACTGTCGGAAATTTTAGACCAAGTTCACCGACTCAACTATTTTCATCGGGATATCAAGCCGCACAATATTATGTGCAAGCCGAACGGGCAGCTAGTGCTGATTGACTTCGGGACTGCTCGGGAAGTGTCGGCGACTTATTTCGCTAAGGTGGGCCAGGGGCAAAATGTCACTGGTATTGTTTCCCCTGGCTATACCCCGCCCGAACAAACTAATGGCAAGGCTGTTCCGCAGTCGGATTTTTTTGCTCTGGGGCGCACTTTTGTTTATTTGTTGACTGGGAAGCCACCGACTGCGTTCCCAGAGAACCCCCGCACGGGCAGATTAATGTGGCGCAAAGGAGCTCCTCAGGTTTCCGACCCCTTGGCTAATGTCATCGATTACCTGATGGCGCCTTTTCCCGGAAATCGACCTCAAAGTCCGCAGATGGTTTTGCAGTGCTTGGAGGAAATTAATCTTGACGGTGCGGAAACTCAGTTACCAACTCAGTTGCCGACGACGGGACAAACTAAAATTCGCGGAACTTCCGGGGTGTCTGGGGCGACGAAGCAGACTTCCATCAACCGCCTCAAACCTCTGAATTCTGGTGGCTTGAACCAGTCGGAGCAAGAGGTTTTAGATTGGAAAAAGAAGTTGGTGGCGGGCGCTGCTGTTTTGATGCTGGGTATTGGCGCGTCTCAAATTTATGGTTCGATGCGTTACGGGGTGTTTCCGGCAAATCCGTTGTGGCTGCTTTCTAGTTTGCCTAGCAGTCAGTTTTTGCAAAGAAGTTTGGATAATGTCGGAAGTGTAAATGCGATCGCCCTGTCGCCGGACGGTCAAACTTTGGTCAGCGCCAGCTTTGGGACGATTAGAATTTGGAATCTGAAGACGGGACGCCTGGTGCGGACTCTGAATCCGGTGCATTCTAAAAAATCGGTTAGCACGCTAGCGGTGAGCCCGGACAATTCGACTTTGGCCAGCGGCGGCAATGACAATAATGTGATTTTGTGGGATTTGAAGACGGGGCGGCGGGTGCGGACAATTCCTGCTCACAAAGCCCCTGTCAACGCGATCGCCTTCAGCAGCGACGGTCAAAATCTGGCTAGCGGGAGCGATGACAAAACTGTTCGCTTGTGGAATGTCAGAACCGGCAGCAGGTTGCTGACTTTGACCGGTCACACCGGAGGAGTAAACGCGATCGCTCTGAGCCGAGACGGTCAAACTCTCGCTAGTGGCAGTGAGGACAAGACTGTGCGTTTGTGGAATCTTGACACCGGAGAAGTCAGAAGAATTATCACCGGTCACGGGGGCGCGGTTAATGCTGTGGCTTTTAGCCCGAACGGTCAAGTTGTGGCTAGTGCTAGCAGCGACAATACGATCCGTCTGTCGAACGTGCAAGACGGGAAGCGCACTCGCACTTTTAAAGGCCATTCGAGCTGGGTGAGGACGATCGCCTTTAGTCCCGACAGTCGCAGTTTGATCAGCGGGGGCGGAGATATTATAGTGTGGGATTTGAAGACGGGGAAAGAAAGAAACACTCTTTCTGGTCACGGCCAGTTTGTGAATTCTGTGGCTATTTCTAGAGATAACAAGACTTTGGTCAGCGGCAGTCCCGATCGCACGATTAAGATTTGGCGAATGCCATAATCGGTTGACTGTTGACTGTTGACTGTTGACTGTTGACTGTTGACAGAATTAACAATTAACAATTAACAATTAACAATTAACAATTACCAATGACCAATTACCAATTACCAATTACAAAATAATCAAGAGATTTTGCAAAGGGATTTGGTATTATCCGAAAATTCCTCGCCCGTTTTTGGCAAATTCATCTACTGTTTGCTGGGACAATTCGTGAACGGCCATTGCTTGCAATACGTCCAAAGGTAATGTCAAATGATGAGCGCCGGCTAATAAAGTCTTTACCGCTTCTTCCGGCGATTTAATGCTGGCTGCCAAAATCTCTGTATTCGTTCTCTGCAAAACATTTGCCATATCCCGCACTAAAGCAAAACCGTCTCCGAGGAGTCTGGTGGCGCGATTCACGTAGGCGATCGCATATTTGGCGCCGGCTTCTGTGGCAACAACGGCCTGGGCTGCACTGTAAATAGCCGTCACTGCACAAGGAATTTCCGGCGACAAATGGGCTACTGCTTGGAAGCCCGCCGCCGTTGCTGGAACTTTCAAAACTGTCTGTTGTCCAATTAATCCAAAAGCTGCCTTTCCTTCTACTACCATGCCATCAAAATCAGATGCTGTTAGCTGATAATAGACTTCCCCGGAAATCAGTTGTGCCAGTTGTTTTAGTGTCTCTTCAGGAGATAGCTCGCTTTTTGCCAAAAGTGTGGGATTAGTAGTAATTCCCGCTATCCACCCGAACTTGCTCGCCCGTATGGCTTCCGCTACAATTGCTGTATCAACATAAATCGCCATCGGCTCTACACCTTCAGTTTCTTAATATTTTCCAGACCCTTGCTTTCAGCTTGAGAGCGATCGCAGTCAAATTAATTGTTAAGCTTTAACCATATCAGAATTTCGGAAATATTACTGTTAAGTAAATATAACAATTCAGTGATGTGCATCACTGGCAGTGTGTGAGTTAGGAATGCTTCAACAGTTGACAGTTGACAGTTGACAGTTGACAGTTTAAGAGCGACCTCTACCTAGAAGGAAGAGGATTGGAGTAATGAATAGCGTGATTTTAATTTCTCCCGGGCGGGCGGGCTTTCAACCAATTCTGTCTGGTAATATCGTGCCTGCGGTCACGAGCGCAATGAAATTAGTTTGTATGGAGGACTCGCATTCCTCACTCAAAACCGGATCGCGGTTATTTTATCGGAAAATACGAGGTATTAATTCAACAGGACTTACCCAAAAAGAATGGGTTTCTGAGGGAAAGTGCATAAGTGCTGTTGAAGATATCTGATAACTGAACTCAAAACTTTCAAGTCTCTTGGTAACTGCGATTCTCGGGGACTGAAAAATTTACTTCCCAAATCCCGGATACAGATAAGTTGTATTTGTAGTCATGGTTATGTATCTAATCACTCAAGGAGGTGACTCAGAAATGACTGAAAAAGAAAATCAGCACCCACAAATCAGATTTGAGGCGTCTTCTGAACCAGCCCAATCGCAAAAAGCACCAGCAACCGCTGACGAATTTTCGGCAAATGTTCAGTCTGAAAATGCGTTTCAACTTATTCAAAATATCCAACAAGACAATTTAAAAGCTCTAGAACGTTTCTTGATGGCGAGCATAGATTGGAAGATTTCAGAATTTTCTAAACGCAAGTAATTTAGGGAGCGCTACCGCAACTGGCGAGTTCTGAGTTGTGAGTTGCGTTGGCAATTTTGTTTGACTCAAAACTGACAACTCTTGAACTTAAATAATTTGCTGTTCTTGATAAACAACGGCTCTTCTGGAGTCAAGGTGATAAGCAAACCTAATCAGAAAAGCAAGCTAATAGCCTTGCTCGAAAGTTATCAAAGTTCATAAAGCCATAGGCTTG